>JBEDFW010000058.1:0-9659 GCA_041174985.1 Actinomycetota bacterium
GAGTGGAGGTGGTGAGACCGAAGTGATCGCAGACGTCGAGAGCGAACGAAGTGAGAGAACGACCCTTGGTCGCGATGGCCGACATTCCGGCTCGGGCCGACAGCGCGATGCCTTCTTCGGCGGCCACGAGGCTCAAGACGTGTGGGGTTCCGAGGAGGACTCGGCGAATGTCGTCGTGGGGATCGAATCCACGTTCCATTTCGAACTGTTCCTTCTGCGCGAACCAGCCGTGAATCGGTTGGTGAGCATCCTTCTGCAGCTCGCGGGTCACGAAGGTGAAAGCCGGAGCACCCGGGCCTCCGTTCAAGAACTTGTACGTGCAACCGACGGCGAGTTCGATCCCGAGGGCGTGTACGTCGATCTCGATCGCACCGACGGTGTGCGACATGTCCCACAGAACGAGTGCGCCGTGACGACGGGCGTGTTCGGTGAACCCGGCCACGTCGGCTCGCTCAGCGGTGCGGTAATCGATCACGCTGCGCACCACGACCGCGACGTCACACAGATCGACGTCGGGCGTCAGTGCCCGAACGGTGAGGCCCTTGTCGGCCGCGATGCCCTCCACCACGTAGCGATCGGTCGGAAATTCGTCGGCCGGAACGACGATGACACGACGTTCGGGACGCAGCCCGAGAGCGATGTGCACGCCTTGGTAGAGGTTGAGAGTCGTGGAGTCGTGGAGGGCCACTTCCCCTGGTCGACTGCCGATGATGGCCGACAGCCGATCGCCCACTCGGCTCGGTAGGTCGATCCAGTGATCCCAACTGCGAATGAGATCGGCCGCCCACTCGGTTTCGACCACCCTTTTCAATCGCTCGACGGTCGCCTTCGGCGTCCGCCCGAGCGAATTCCCGTCGAGGTAGACCAGGTCGGGATCGGGAATCACGAACTCATCACGGAACGACGCCAACGGATCTCGGGCGTCGAGCTCGAGGGCCGTCTCACGTGAGGTCATCGAGCGGGTGACGGGAATCGAACCCGCGTTCTCAGCTTGGGAAGCTGATGTTCTGCCATTGAACTACACCCGCAGAGCCGGGAGACCCGGCGACGAGGGCCAGGTTAGCGGTGGCTCGGAAGTGGCGTCACCTGCCCGAAGCGGTGGTCGGCGAACTACGGTTGACAACGTGATCCTGTCCGACCGCAGCATCCGAGAGGCCTTGGCGGCCGGACGCATCGTCATCGATCCGCTCGACGAGACGATGATCCAGCCGTCGTCGATCGACGTTCGGGTGTCGAACCTGTTCCGCGTGTTCCGTAATCACACCGCTGGTGTGATCGACGTGAAGAAGGACATGACCGACCTGACCGAACTCGTCGAGATTCCGTCCGACGGAGTGTTCATGCTCCACCCGGGAGAATTCGTGTTGGGCTCGACACTCGAGCGAGTCGCGGTTCCCGACGATCTCGTGGCTCGCATCGAAGGAAAGAGTTCGCTCGGTCGACTCGGGCTCCTGATCCATTCGACGGCCGGGTTCATCGACGCCGGTTTCGACGGTCACGTCACTCTCGAATTGGCGAATGTCGCCAGTCTGCCGATCACGCTGTACCCCGGCATGAAGATCGGTCAGGTGAGTTTCATGCAGATGACCACGGCCGCCGATCAGCCCTACGGCAAGGGAGCCCGCGGATCGAAGTACCTGGGTCAGCGCGGTCCCACACCGAGTCGCTACTTCGAGAACTTCGAACGCTGAGTGTTCGTACACTCGACCCAATGAAGGGTCCGCTGCCGATCAAGTTCGTCCAATCGGCGACCGCCGTGCGCGACCTTCCCGACTCCCCTGCCGAAGTTGCCTTCGTCGGTCGATCGAACGTCGGCAAATCGTCGCTCATCAACGCGCTCGCCAATCAGCGCCAACTCGCGCGGGTGTCGAACACCCCCGGTCGCACGCAATTGATCAACGTGTTCTCGGTGTCGAAGGGCGGAACCCTCGTCGATCTGCCGGGATACGGCTACGCCGCCGTGCCCGGACGGGTCAAGCAGGGTTGGCAGAAGATGATCGAGGGTTATCTGCTCGAACGCGAATCACTGGTGATGGTGTTCGTGCTCGTCGACGGAGAGATCGGTCCGACCAAGCTCGATGTCCAGATGCTCGGGTGGCTGCGTGAGAACGACGTACCCCACACCGTGGTGGCGACCAAGGGCGACAAGGTGAAGTCGTCGAAACGTCAGACTCGCAAGAGAGAGTTGGCCGAAGGGTGTGATCTCGAGCCGGGTGACGTGGTGTGGGTCAGCACGCACAACGGTGCGAACATCGACGTCCTTCGTTCACTCGTTCTGTCGCACCTCTCCTGACCGGACCTCTCCTCACCAATTCCTTGGTGTTCTGGGTCCAGAAGTTGACGTCTGGTGTCCGATCCCGGACCCAGAACGCCGAGGAGTCACTCGCCGGCGACGGGGGTCGACGACGCGGCGCCTGATTCGGCCAACAGAGGCGAACCGGGATTGGCGAGCTCTCGTTCACCGTTCTCGATCGCCTCGAGCAAGTGGATCGCGATGTCGCCCACTCGCACCTGGTCTTCGTCGACTCCGGCACCCTTCACGCCGTCGTCGAGCATGATGTAGCAGAACGGGCAGGCCGTGGCCACCCGTGTGGCACCAGTCGACAACGCTTCCCGCGCCCGCTCGTCGTTGACCTTGGTACCGATGGACTCCTCCATCCACATGCGAGCTCCGCCGGCGCCGCAGCACATTCCCTTGGTGCCGTTACGACTCATCTCGACGACCTCGACACCCTTGATCGACGCCACGACCTTACGCGGGGCGAGGTAGACGTCGTTGTGACGACCGAGGTAGCACGAGTCGTGGTACGTGATGCGCTCTTCGAGCGTCGCGTTGCTCACGTCGAGCTTTCCGCTCTCGATCAGTTGCTCGAGCAACTGGGTGTGGTGGACGACCTCATAGTTGCCACCCAACTGCGGATACTCGTTGGCCAACGTGTTGAAGCAGTGCGGGCACTGGGTGATGATCTTCTTCACTCCCATGCCGTTCAGCGTTTCGATGTTCGGCATGGCGAGCATCTGGAAGAGGTACTCGTTGCCCGAACGACGCGCCGAGTCACCGGTGCACATCTCGCTCGGTCCGAGGATCGCCACGTCGATTCCGGCTCGACGCAACAACTTGGCCATCGACTGCGTGACCTTCTTGTTCTTGTCGTCGAACGATCCGGCACAACCGACCCAGTAGAGATACTCGTGCGAGAACGCGTCGCCCGGATCGACGACATCGACGTCGAGATCGGTCGCCCAGTCGGCTCGCTCACCCTGATTCATTCCCCACGGGTTGCCCTGGTTCTCCATGGCTCGGTAGGCGTTGCCCAACTCGGCCGGGAAGTTGCTCTCCATGAGCGACAAGTAGCGGCGCATGTCGAGGATCTTGTCGAGGATCTCGATGTTGACCGGACAGATCTCGTCGCATGCCTTGCACGACGTGCAGCTCCAGACTTCTTCGGCCGTGATGCGTTCGAACAACGAATTGGCGGAGATGGTGATCTCGGGATCGGTACCGAGTGGAGGACTGACTCGTCCTCCGGGCGCATGAGACGCGGTGGCTGCCATGACTTCACCGGTCTTCAACACGATCTCGCGCGGGTCGAGCATCTTGCCGGTCGCGTGCGCAGGGCACACACTGGTGCACCGACCGCACATGGTGCAGGCATCAGTGTCGAGCAACTGCTTCCAGGTGAAGTCCTCGACAACCGACGCACCGAAGGTCTCGAGCGAGGTCTCGGTGAGATTGGGCATCGCCTTCATCGCGCCCTTGGGCCGCTCGCGATCCTTGAGATACATGTTGAGCGGGGAGGTGAAGATGTGGCGCAGCATCGTGATGGGCAGGATCACGAGGAACGCGACGAACGTGAGAACGTGTCCGATCCACCAACCCTGGTGCCACAACTCGAGACTGCTGACCGACCAGCCGTCGACCAACTGGGCCAACGGATAACCGATGAACGACCACTTCTCGTGATCCATGTTCAGACCACTCGCCTCGTTCTCGGCGATGCGGAACATCTCGGCCCCGAAACCCGACACGCCGATGGCGAGCAGTACGCCGAGGATCACCGCGTGCTCGGGCTTGGTCTTGATGCGAATGCGGTACGGGCGCTGCACGTAGCGACGCACGATCGCCCAGACCACACCGCCGGTGAACATCAATCCGGCGAAGTCGCCCACGAACACGTAGCCGCGGTACACGTCACCGTGCAGGAACTTCAGGCTCTCGGGCATCTGGTGGTCGACCTCGAGCACCGTGGTCACGCCGAGAAGGATGAGGAAGCCGAAGTAGATGAGCGAGTGCATCAGACCGGCGGCCGAGTCGCGCAACAAGGTCTTCATATAGACACCGGCTCGGAAGTCGGCCAGACGGTTCTTCACGTTCTTCGTCGTGGTGCGACGGCGGTCGGGGGCGCCACGCTCCCAGTTGCGCACCCGGTCGGCGAATCGGAACGAGCCCCACAGGACCAGGGCCGGAATCACGGTGTAGAAGGCGACCTTCAGCGGGCCAGGAATGCCCCCGAACACTTCACGGTGAATCGGTGAATCACTCTTCCAACCGGTCAGGAGGGGAAGGACACCCGATACCGCGATGAACACCGCCATGAACGAGCCCACCGCGATGGACAATTGATAGGGCTTCAGGCGCCGCGGGCCCGAAGGCGCGGCCGGGGTGTCGGTGTGGGTACCCATGCAGGGGGAACGCTACTCGCAGGCCGGAACGTTGAGGAACCCCACCTGGTCGACGTGACCAGTGAAGCCCGAAGTCAGGCGACGATCAGCCGTAGTACTGACGGTCGAGTTCGCGGATGCGACCCGCCAGCGTGGCGAGAAGCTTGTGCGCCAGGGCCGGAATGGCGTCGATGACACCGAGGAACTGACGCTGGCTGATGACGAGCATCGTGCAATCGGTGTCGGCCGAGACGGTGGCGGTACGCGGACCATGGTCGAGGAGCGAGAGTTCGCCGATGACGGCTCCCGGTCCGAGTGTTGCGACCTTCTTGCCGTTGCGGCGCACCGTGGCCGAGCCCTTCAGCAGAACGAAGGCCTCACGACCGGTCTGACCCTGGTCGACGACCACGGTTCCGGCGGAAATGGTGACCTCGTCGCCGGCCTTGGCGATCTTCTCGAGATCCTTGTTGGAGCACGAGGAGAAGAGCGAGACCTTGCCGAGGCTTTCGAGATACGACTTCTTGCTTGCCATGAGGGTCACTATACGAGGATCGTGAACATGTGCCGTTCACATGCGAACGAGCCAGCGGTCACCGGTCGGAGTCCGGGGTCACCTCAGCGAGTCGGCCGACACACCGGCCCGGATGGGTGGCGCTCAGCCACCCGCTTGGCGAGCGACGGCCGCGGCGGCCGCAGCGATCGCGGCGGCATCACCCAGGTAGCCGACTTCGGCAACCGTGAGGTCGTCGCGGAATCGGTACCGACGCGGTGCTCCCGTCGGGATGTTGACCTCGGGAATCTCGGACTCCGAGACACCTTCGAGATGCATGAGGAGCGCGCGCAACGAATTTCCGTGCGCCGTCACGAGAACTTCGAGGCCGGCTCGCAGTTGAGGAACGATCTGGTCGTACCAATACGGCAACACTCGCGCGACCACGTCCTTCAGGCATTCGCTCGCCGGCAGGACATCGGGAGCCAACAGCCGATACCGCGGGTCGTTGGCCGGGTGCTCGGGACTCGACCGCTCGACCGGCGGCGGCGGGACGTCGTAACTGCGACGCCAGATGTTCGTCTGTTCCTGCCCGTGGCGTTCGGAAGTTGCCTTCTTGTCGAGTCCCTGCAATGCGCCGTAGTGCCGCTCGTTGAGACGCCACGAACGCTGCAGCGGAAGCCAGACCTGACCCATGGCCTCGAGAGCGAGGTGGCAGGTGACCACGGCCCGTTCGAGTACCGACGTGTGCGCGACGTCGAAACGAAGACCGGCCTCGGCCATGGTGCGACCAGCCGCGGCGGCCTCGAGACGACCCTTGTCGGACAACGGAACGTCGTGCCACCCCGTGAAGAGGTTCTGCTGGTTCCACGTGCTCTCGCCGTGGCGCAGGATGACGAGCGTGCCGACCATGTGACCGTTCTACTTCACGAAGAGTTCGGCGATCTGCACCGCATTGAGGGCCGCACCCTTGCGCAGGTTGTCGTTGCTCACGAAGAGAACGAGACCGCGCCCACCGTCGACCGAACTGTCCTGGCGGATACGTCCGACGTAACTCGGGTCCTTGCCGGCCGCCTCGAGCGGGGTGGGAACGTCGAGCACGACGACACCCGGGGCCTGGGCGAGAAGAGCGGTGGCTCGCTCGACCGAGATGGGCCGAGCGAATTCGGCATTGATGCTCAGCGAGTGACCCGTGTACACGGGCACGCGAACACACGTACCGGACACCTTGAGGTTCGGGATGGCGAGAATCTTGCGGCTCTCGTTGCGCAGCTTCTGCTCTTCGTCGGTCTCGAACGACCCGTCGTCGACGTACTTGCCGGCGTAGGGCAACACGTTGAACGCGATCGGCTTGGCGAACTTCGTGGGGGCCGGATAGTGGATCGCCTCGCCGTCGAAAGTGAGATCGCGAGCTCGATCGACGGTTTCGCGGGCTTGCTTGTCGAGTTCGTCGACTCCAGCGAGACCACCACCCGACACCGCTTGGTAGGTACTCACCACGATGCGCTCGAGACCGGCTTCGTCGTGCAGAACCTTCAGCACGGGCATGGCCGCCATCGTGGTGCAATTCGGGTTGGCGATGATGCCCTTCTTCGCGTTGTGGATCTCGCCACCGTTCACTTCGCTCACGACGAGCGGAACCTCGGGATCCATGCGCCAGGCCGACGAGTTGTCGATGACGGTGACCCCAGCCGCGGCGTACTTCGGAGCGAGTTCTCGCGACGACGTGGCGCCAGCCGAGAAGAGAGCGATGTCGAGTCCGGAGGGATCGGCGGTAGCGGCGTCCTCGACCGTGATCGAGCCGTTCTTCCACGGAAGACTCGAGCCAGCCGATCGAGCCGACGCGAAGTATCTGATCTCGTCGATCGGGAAGTTGCGCTCCTCGAGGAGAGTGCGCATGACACTGCCGACCTGTCCTGTTGCTCCGACCACACCGACTCGCATGAGTCGAGAGGCTAACGGTCGGGTCAGTCGGGACGACGGGCGATTAACCACCAGTGGCTCGGGTCGATGCCCTCGAAGGTGTCCACACGAAACCCCGTCACACCACCACGCGACGCCACACGTCGATGTCCGGTGCGGAACCAGAGTTCGGGTGCCGAGACCTGAATGCCCTCGGTCACGAGGTGGCGCACGACGGCACGGGGCGACAATCGATTCGCCTGCCAGCCGAGGCGTGTCGACCATCGTTGGCGAGCCAACCACGGCCCGAAGCCCGGAACACGCCACAGAGCTCGCGTGATCACTCCAGCCGGAAACAACACGGCATCGCGTCCGATCCAGGTGCGGTAATTGAGCACGACCCGCCCGCCGGGCTTCACCACCCGGAAGGCTTCCGACGTGAGGTTCAATGCATCGGTCGAGTTGCAGTGCTGCAACGTGATGTAACTGAAGACCACGTCGGCGGAGGCGGATTCGAGGGCGAGCGTCCGACCATCGGCGACGTGTGACGTCGTCAGTCGTTCGGGCCGGCCGAAGGCCGCCACCGTTTCACGGCATCGGTCGAGGAACTTCGCATCGAGATCGCACGCCACGACTCCGGCGAATCGTCGGGTGAAACTCGCAGTCATACGACCGATACCCGATCCGATCTCGACGATCGTCGAGCGTTCGTTGTCGGCGGCGTCGAAACCGAAGCACTGAAGGTAGGCGCCGACTTCTTGTTCACCGGAATCGACGAACTGCTCGAGAGTCAGTTCTTCACCCGTGGCGTTGTTGAACACCCAGCCGGTGTCACGCACCACACTGTCGGCGTCGTCGTGTGATTCGGTCGCCCGGCCGGCGGCCTTCCACGGCACGTGTTGATGTCGGCGTTCTCGGCCCACCCGGTCGAGGCTCCGTCACTTCCGCTCGGGAAGCGGAGCGCTGTAGGCCTGACCACTGTCGAGACCGAACGCACTGTGCAACGCGCGCGCCGCGCGCTCGAGATCGGCCGCGGCCACCACCACCGAGATGCGAATGGTCGAGGTCGAGATCATCTCGATGTTCACCCCGGCGTCGGCGAGGACACGGAACATCTTGGCGGCGATACCCGGGCTGGTCTTCATGCCGGCACCCACGAGCGAGATCTTGGCGATCGCGTCGTCGTGCGAGATTCCGGATGCTCCGATGCTCTTGGCCACGTCGGCCACGATCGCTTCGGCGACTTTCATGTCGGCCTTGGGCACGGTGAAGCTGATGTCGGTCGTTCCGTCGGACGACGTGTTCTGAACGATCATGTCGACGTTGACGTTCGACTGCGCGAGCGGCTCGAAGAGCGACGCCGACACACCCGGTCGGTCGGGCACGCTGCGAACGGTGACCTTGGCTTCACTGACGTCGGTGACGACGCCCGAGATGACGGGATCTTCCATGGAAGGCTCCTGACTCGTGACCCACGTGCCCGGCTCCCAGGTGAAGCTGGACCGAACGTGGATGGGAACGTTGTGATTGCGGGCGAACTCGACCGAACGCAGCGCGAGAACCTTGCTGCCGGCACCGGCCATCTCGAGCATTTCGTCGAAGTTGATGTGCGCGAGTTTGCGCGCTTGAGGAACGATCCGCGGGTCGGCGGAGAAGACACCGGTGACGTCGGTGTAGATCTCGCAACTGTCGGCGCCGAGGGCGGCCGCCAGCGCCACCGCGGTGGTGTCGGAACCGCCACGACCGAGCGTGGTGATCTCACGATCGGTGCTCACACCCTGGAAGCCGGCGACGACGCACACCTTGCCCTGCGCCAATGCCTCGCGGACTCGGTCACCTTTGACCTCGAGGATCTTGGCCTTGGTGTGAATCGTGTCGGTGATGATTCCGACCTGGCTTCCCGTGAAGCTGACGGCTTCGATGCCTCGATCGGCCAGGGCCATCGACACGAGAGCCATCGAGATCCGCTCACCGGTGGTGAGCAGCATGTCCATCTCGCGACCGGGTTGGGTCGACGACACGTCGTTGGCCAGCTTGATGAGATTGTCGGTGGACTTGCCCATGGCCGAGACCACCACCACGACATCGGCTCCGTGGCTCTTGGTGAAAGCCACGTGTTCGGCCACGGCGCGGATGCGCTCGGGGTCGGCGACCGAGGTCCCGCCGAACTTCTGCACGATGAGTGTCACGAAAATCGCAGGCTACTAGCCTGCCTACCTCATGGGCACCGCCAAACGTGAACGCAAGAAGCAGAACCGAGAGATGGGTCGACAGGCCGCCGAGACGGCTGCACGTCGTCAGGCCTCCATCCGTCGCACCATCCGCATCGTGGCGGTGGTCGCCGTCCTCATCGGCCTGTTCTTCCTGATCGCCGTCCTCACCAACGACGACAGCGACGACGCCACGACCACGACGGCCGCCAACCCGATTCCCTCCGTCACGAGTGCCGAGTCCATCGGTGCCTCCACCACGGTGCCCACCGGCCCCACCACGTCTCTTCCGGTCGAGGCCGGTGACTTCGTGTACGGCACCGGCGAGTGCGCACCCACCGACGGCAGCGCGACCCAGACCCGTGACTTCGCCGATGCTCCCCAGCTGTGCATCG
>JBEDFW010000059.1:0-4553 GCA_041174985.1 Actinomycetota bacterium
TCGGAGCCAGCCGTCCCGAGCAACTCCACGACGCGATCGTCGCGGTCGGCCGACCACTCGACTCCGACCTCAAGACCCGCCTCGACGCTCTGACGGCCGAGTTTCGCCACGGCGACGCCGTGGTCTGAGTCGGATCACTGCAGGGATCCGTCAATCCTCGGAATCGGAGCGGAACATCATCAGGTCGACGAGTCTCTGAGAGTTGAACATCCAACCGAGCTGAGTCCGGTTCACGCATCCCGAGCGCTCGAGCATCGAACTGACCCGATTGCGGACGGCCTGCAAGGACAGGTGCACTCCCGCGGCGATCTCCCGATCAGAGAGACCGACCGCCAACAGTTCGATGATCTCGAGATCGAGTGGATCGGACGGTGCTCGCGCCACGTCGCCGGTCGGCGTGAGGTGACCCACGCTCGTCCCGAGTCGATCCAGCTGCAGACGCGTGGTCCCGCCATGGATCTCGCGGATGTGGTCGAGAACGTCGTTCGCCGGACGGGTCACGTCGACGATGTCGAAGAAACCTCGTCGGACCGCTTGGATCTTGAGTGCGTCACTCGTCGATGTGGCACCCAGGACGCACCGCGCCGCGGGACATCCGCCATCCGCGAGAATTCTCCACAGGAGCGAGGACGCCGCCAACCAAGCCCGGTCGACGACCACGATCTCGGGACGACACTTGATCACCGTCGCCAGGATCCTTTCCGGCGAAACCTGAGGATCGAATGAATCGAAGGTCGAGTTCGATCCGATACGCCGAACCAGATCGGGGAGGCCAGGAACGGCGCGAGCAACTACGTCATTGACCACCATTCGCATGTTCCAGGCCTCCGAATCCCGACCGTACGATTCGGAGCCGTGATCGACGTACAAATGAATGTACTAAGCCTTCGTTGATTCCGACCGCTCGTCCATTGAAACGACCAGCCGCCTAGAGACTGTTAGGGTCGAGTCATCGGTGACGTTCGGCTCCTTGAGCCTTCCGGCGAGGAGTCCACAGTGCTGAGAATTTGCATCGCAGGATGGAACTCGACCGAAGCCGACGCCGCCTACTCGTTGTTGCGGGATCGACCCGACGTCCAGGTCCCCCCGATCCGTTCGACCGGCGCCGAAGTCGTCGAGGCGCTCCGAGCCACCCCGACCGACGCGGTTCTCTTCCCGACCGACTGGATCGACGTGGCGCGATCGATCAAGAAGATCGTTCTTCCTGCGCTGGACACTCCGCCCTCGTTGGTTCTCATGACTCATTCGCCCCGTCTGGCGATCCGTGCCCGCGCCTTGTCGTGTGGTTTCGACGGCGCGATCGATCTGTCGACCGATCTGGAGCAACTCGTGATGAGCCTCAATCGCATCGCCAACGCTTCGATCCGTCTGGAGAACGACGAGGATCTGCAGGGCCTCGGCATCATCCCTGGTCTCCTCGCTCGCGACCTCGTGTTCTCCGACGACGACGCGTCGCTGGCCGACCTGATAGCGACCGGTGTCTCCGACGACGCCATCGCCCGAGCCCTCGGCTGGAACGTTCAAGTTCTGCGTAATCGCATCGCCGACCTCCTGGCTGCGAACGGCATGACGTATCGCACCCAGCTCGCCGTCGCCCACGCTTCGTCCGCCCGAATTCCCGACTTCGCACGTCCGTTGGCGGAATGACGAGCCGGCGGTACCGCCTTCTCCCGGAGACGTCACGCACCTCGGATCTCGTCGAATGCGACGAGTTCACGGTTGTCACCGGTGACGGCGAGATCTACACGTCGTTCACGATCGTGCGCATCACACACGAAGCGACTGATGCAAGGGGTGCTTGGACGCATCTCGCCGAGGTCACTCGGATCACCGATGGCGCAGTCGGAAAGGCACGATTGCGGATTGTCGCAAGGGTGATCGAGGAGTCGACGGTGACGATGCAGTTCGAGAGTGAGTGAACCACGCTGATCGAGCATCGACCGACTCTCGGCGCATCGATTCGCGATGACCACGATTGTCCTCCTCGGAACTAGCCGGCAAGCCCCAGGATGTCGGCATGTCTCGCCACCGAGAGCGCTCCCGGCACCAGACCCGCAACGTCACGTGGCCGGAGTCCTCACATGAGTGACACCGGAGACGGAACGGCCACCGGTGACTACGACAACGAAACGGCCGGCCTCGAAGAGAAACTGCTCGAAGGAAAGCGAGTCAGCGCCGAGATCGAGACCAGCGACGACACCGACATGTCCGATGAGGTTCGCGATGCATGGGAAACCGATGGTGGACGGTACGGCGGCAGGGAATCGGATCAGTCAGGTGAATGACCCCTGCTGAACAAAGGAGCAATGGTGGGCGTGACGGGACTCGAACCCGGGACCTCCACCGTGTCATGGTGGCGCTCTAACCAACTGAGCTACACGCCCGAAAGCATCCTCAGACTAGCCCCGGACGACCCCGACCCCACTCAGCGCAGCCGCAGGGAGACCTCGTTGGCCATGAGTCGGCCCCGCCGGGTGAGCACGACCTGCTCCCCGACCACGTTCACCATGTCGTCGAGCAGTCGAAGATCATCCGGCGAGAAGGCCACGGCCGGTACACCGTCGCGCGTGCGTAATGCCAACTGCAATCCCTCGATCCGCCGAGTGTCGACGTCGAGGATTTCTTCGGCCGACTGCGGCGATCGACCGCCCTCCACGGCTTCGACGTACCGCTCAGGCGTCCGCACGTTCCACCAACGTCGACCGCTCTCGTGCGAATGCGCCGCCGAGCCGAAGCCTCGATAGTCGCCCTGGTCCCAATACATCCGATTGTGGCGCGACTCGTGTCCGGGCCGCGCCCAATTCGACACCTCGTAGTTCTCCAATCCCGATGCGGCGAGCAGATCATCGGCCACCTCGTACATCTCGGCCTGTCGATCGTCGTCGGGATGTTCCGCGGGTCGTTCGGCGAGCGGCGTCCCCGCCTCGACGGTGAGTCCGTACGCCGACACGTGCGGAGGGTCGAGGGCGACGACCGAGCGAACGGTGCGTTCCCAATCCTCGACGGTCTCGCCATGCGCGCCGTAGATGACATCGAGATTGAAATTGGCGAGGCCGGCCCGTCGTGCCGCGTCCACTCCCCGCCGAACGTTGTCCGGGTCATGCGTGCGACCGAGGGACTTGAGAACGTGAGCCTGCATCGATTGCACACCGAAACTGACGCGATTCACCCCGTGGTCGACGAAGACTCGGAACATCTCGTCCGACACGTCGTCGGGGTTGCACTCCACCGTCACTTCGGCGTCGTCTGCACGGGGAATCTCGTCGAGGATCGACCCGAGTAGCGCGGGAGCCAAACGGGTCGGCGTTCCACCGCCGAAGAAGATGGTGTCGGCCGTCCGCATTCCCTCGGAACGGGACCGACGGATGTCCGCGCAGACGGCGTCCACGTATCGAACCATCAGATGGTCACGGTCGGTGAAGGTGGCGAAGGCGCAGTAGTCGCAACGATGCCGACAGAACGGCACGTGCACGTACACCCCGAAGTCGCTCATCGAGCGGGCCGGTACAAGAGTTCGAGCGCGTCGAGGCGAGCCGTCACGTCCTCCAGGGGTACGTCGAGCATGGCCGCGATGGCACGAACGTCGTGGGCTCGAATCGTGAGCACCTTGCCGTTGAAGTCACCGCGCTGCACCTGGATCATCGACAAGAAGCGAGTCAACATCTCGGCACTCGGACCGGTCATCTCGGCCAAGCGAACGAGGTCGATCGCCAACTTGCGTGACCGACTGGCGACCGAGTCGGGGTCGAGTCCGGGTTCGGATTCGTCGAACGGGAGCAACTGAGCGACCGGCACGGCGTAGACGTCGGCCATTCGCTGCAGACGTGGCAGTGAGATCGACCTCTCGCCCCGCTCGTAAGCGCCGACGACCGAGGCCTTGAACTCTCCTTGCGACATCTCTTCCACGTCCTGAAGAGACAACTTCTTCTGACGACGTATGGCCCGCAGACGCTCGCCGACTCGTCGGCTGTATGCCGCGTCGGCCGGGTCGACGACGTCATCACCGGAGGACGTGGAGCTCGCCGCTTTTTTCACCATCTCGTCTTCACCTTCGAGAACTCTAGGTGCGAGTCCACCACTCTCCGTGGTCGCAACTCAACGGTGGCGGTCGACGAGCAGAGCCCCGGCCACCACGGCGGCGGTCTCGGCCCGCAGGATCCCGCCCGGCAGGGCGACCGTCCGCCGGCCGGCCAACTCGGCCGACGTGAATCCTCCTTCGGGTCCGACCGCGACTGCCACCACCGACGCATCGATCGGTGTGCCAACGGGTTCGGCGACGGCAACCTCGCCCACCAATGCTGCGGCCGCAGCGAGCGATGTCTGCACCTCGTCGATACGCGGAAGTCGAACGTGTCGACTCTGCATCGCAGCTTCGCGCGCAACCTTGCGAAGTCGATCGACGTTGCGTTGCGACTTGGTGTCGTCCCATTTCACCACCGACCGCTCGGCCACGAACGGGACGATTCGTGACACACCGAGTTCGGTCAACTTCTGTACAGCGGTCTCGGGTTTGTCACCTTTGCTCAACGCGAACAAAACGGTGACGTCGGGTG
>JBEDFW010000060.1:0-8912 GCA_041174985.1 Actinomycetota bacterium
ACTCGCTGTTGTTGACCACCGGAAATCTGAGCAGGACGACGGTTTCCAAGGCCATCGAGGCCGACGAGGTGCAGCATCTCATCCACCCGAGCGGTGTTGCCGCGAGCCAGTCCGAAGGCGATGTTGCGTGCGACGTCGAGGTGTGGGAAAAGAGCACCTTCCTGCGGCACGATGCCCACGCCCCGTCGATCGGGACGTTCGTGAACCGAAGGTGAGCCGACCACTTTGCCGTCGATCTCGATGCAGCCTCGATCGACCTTTTCGAAGCCAGCAATGAGTCGCAGGAGCGTGGTCTTGCCTTGACCAGAGGGCCCCAGCACGGCCGTCACGCTGCCTTCGGAGGCGTCGAAAGAAATTCCGCTCAATACGTCGAGGCGGCCGAAGCTTTTCGACAGCGAGGAGATCGAAAGGGTGGGTCGAGAAGTCATGGAAGTGCGGAATTCGGTGTCATGAACGTCCGGAGGCGATGGCGGTCGGAACCGCCACGAACACGATGATTGCCAAAGCGTACGGTCCGGCTCCGGCGTAATCCGACACCGTCGTGTAGGTCCAGAGTCGAGTGGCGAGGGTCTCGGTGCCGGTCGGACGAAGAAGCATGGTGACCGGAAGCTCCTTCATGGCAGCCAACGTGACGAGGGCCGTCGCGGCAGCGATACCGGGGGCGATCAGAGGAAGATTCACACGTCGTACGACGGACATCGGAGAACTTCCCAGTGAGCGAGCAACGTCATCGAGACCGAGCGGGATCTGCTCGGCGCTCGACCGAATTCCGCCAACCGCGATCGGGAGAAACAGGGCGACGTAGGCAAGGACGAGAAGTGGGGCTTCCAGATAGACCGGGCGGAGGACGCGGACCCCGATGAACACCATCGAGATGGCGACGACGATTCCGGGTAGCGCATGCGTCACGTAGGTCGACCGGTCGAGGAGCAGCGAGGTTCGTGATCGGTATCGCGCGACGAGAAGTCCGATCGGTAGCGCAACGAGAACCGTGATCACGGCGGCGACGAGCGAGTAGCGAGCCGAGCCCCACAGAGCCCACATCACGTCTCCGAAACCGTCCTGTGAACCGTGATCAGTCACCCAGACGAGTATTCGCCAGACGGGAAAGGCGAGGGAGACGAGAACGAGTGCGCCAGCGCCGATCTGGAACCACACGGCATTTCGACGAAGTCGAATCGGTCGAGGAGCGGTCATGGCGCGAGAAGTGACCGTGGAAACGGCTCGACCACGTGCGACGGCCTCGGCAACGACCAACACGAGAGCGATCACGACGAGAACGAGAGCGAGGACCGCAGCTCGGGTGGGATTGAACCCGGCTCGGTAGGCGCCGTAGATCACCCAGGTGAAGGCGTCGTAGCGCATGGTAGCGACGGCGCCGAAGTCGCTGAGGACGTACAACGCGACGAGCAGCGATCCGGCTGCGATGGTGCCACGGCATTGACGGGCCGCCAGCGACATGAGACGCGGAAGCGAACCGCGCCCATGAATGGTCGATATCTCGTCGAGCGCTTGGTCGAGCCGGGCGAACGACGCCGTCAAAGGCAGGAAGACGTATGGATAGGAAACCGCTGTCAGAACCAGGAATGCACCCCAGAAGCCGGCGAGCGACGATTCCCAGCTGATCCAGGCGAAGGCGGCCAAGTAACTGGGCACGGCAAGGGGCAGAGCGAGCACGACCCGCCAGACGCGACGGCCGGTCATGTCGCTTCGCATGACGGCCCACGCGAGGGGAATCGAGACGGTCACGCTCGCAACCGTGACCGAGCCGGCAAGCAGCGCGCTGCGCAACACGAGGTCGAGTGTTCGTCGCTGCCAGAGCTCGTCCCACAAATACGACGCTCCGCGTTCGAATGCGACGTCGACGAGGTAGGCGAGTGGAGCCAGTGAGGCAAGAGCGGCCAACACGGCGGGCAACACCAGTGCGGGCGGCAGCTTGGACCGCCAGAGAGTGGGCGACGTCACGGAATCAGTGTGCCGTCAGAGGGTGAGAAGACCCACGTCAGCGAGCAACTCCTGGGTCTCGGCGATCGACGAGAGGTCGGAGAGATCGATGGCGGGCGGATCGAGTTCGGCGAATGCCGGCTGACCCTCGGCTTGGGGGATGCCCGACACGAGTGGATATTCGAAGGACTTCGTGACGAAATACTCCTGACCGACGTCGGAGACGAGGAAGGACAAGAAACACTGCGCAGCGGCTGCGTTGTCGCTGCCACCCAGCACCCCCGCTCCGGCGACGTTCACGAGTCCGCCGACGTCACCGGGCAAGTACTGGTTCTCGATGACGACTGCGTCGGCTCCTTCGGCGGCGATCTTCTCGAACACGTAGTAGTGGTTGACGAGCCCGAGAGAGACCTCACCTTCGTTCACCGCGTCACGAACAGCCGCGTTCTTCTCGTAGGGCACTGGATCGTTGGCTGCGAAAGCCTCGAGCCATTCACGGGCGCCGTCGTCGCCGCGAAGGATTCGGAGCGCAGTGACGAACGATTGCCAGGACGCGTTGGTCGGTGCAAAACCGATTCGCCCCTTCCATGTCGGGTCGAGAAGTTCGTCGACGGAGGTGGGCGGTGTCGCAACGACCTCGGGGTCGAATACGATGACGCGCACTCGACCGCTCGCCCCGATCCAGTCACCGCTGGATGAGCTGAATTCGGTCGTCACACGAGAGAGGGTCTCGGGCAGAACGGCATCGAACAATCCGGCCTGTGACACGGCACCGAGTGCACCGGCATCCTGGGAGAAGAAGACATCGGCCGGAGTGGCGGTGCCTTCGGTCAGGATCTGCCCGGCGAGTTCACCGCTGTCGCCATACCGTGCATCGATTCCGACACTGGTGGTCTCGGTGAACAGGGTGTAGAGATCGGCGACGAGCTTCTCGCTTCGTCCCGAGTAGACGGTGAGCGAACCACTGACGTCGGCACAGGGCTCACCGGAGTTGACAGAGGGAACCTCGACCGAGGCGGGTGACGAACCGGAGTCGTCCCCGCCACACGCAGCGAGGAGGCCAGCGGCCACGACGAGGGCCAGGACGGTCGGTCGATGAGTGGTTCGAAGCACGGGGGGCCTTTCGCTCGGCGGTGTCAGGCAACCCTAACAAGCGTTAGGTCTCCCTGACAAGCCGCCCTGCTCGTGCTTCGAACCGGTTGGTTACCCTCGGAGACATGTCTTCCCCGCAGCGTTCGGCAGGCGACGGGACCCCCGTCGACGTGAAACCCCGTAGTCGTGACGTCACCGACGGCATCCAGAAAGCGGCCTCGCGGGCGATGCTGCGGGCGGTCGGACTGACCGACGACGACTGGGCCAAACCACAGGTGGGTGTGGCGTCGTCGTGGAACGAGATCACCCCGTGCAACATGTCGTTGCGTCGTCTCACCGAGGCCGCCAAAGTGGGAGTACGGGCAGCCGGCGGAGTGGCCCTCGAATTCGGCACCATCACGGTGAGTGACGGCATCTCGATGGGTCACGAAGGAATGCGAGCGTCGCTGGTGAGTCGCGAGATCATCGCCGATTCGGTGGAGGCCGTGATGCACGCCGAACGTCTCGACGGTCTGGTCGCCACCGGCGGCTGCGACAAGAGCATGCCCGGCATGATGATGGCGATCGCTCGCCTGAACCTGCCGGCAGTGTTCGTGTACAACGGATCCACACTGCCCGGTCATCACGACGGCAAGAACATCGACATCACGACGGTCTTCGAAGCGATCGGGGCGTGTGCCGCCGGAACGATCACCGAAGGTGAACTCACCGAGATTGAAAAGGCGGCGTGTCCCGGCGAGGGCGCATGCGGTGGAATGTTCACCGCCAACACCATGTCGTCGATCGGTGAGGCACTCGGTCTGTCGTTGCCCGGATCGGCATCGGCGCCCGCCGTCGATCGCAGTCGTGAGGACGACGCCCGCCTGGCTGGTGAGGCAGTGGTGAACATGTTGCGCCTCGGCATTCGCCCGAGCGACATCCTCACCAAGAAGGCGTTCGAGAACGCCATCGCCCTCACCAACGCCCTCGGCGGGAGCACCAATGCCGTTCTTCATCTGCTGGCCATCGCCAACGAGGCCGGAGTGCCGCTCGAACTCGACGACTTCAATCGCATCGCTGCGAAGGTGCCGCACATCGCCGACATGAAGCCGGGTGGAAAGTTCCACATGACCGATCTGCACCGTGTCGGTGGCGTGCCGGTGGTGCTCAAGCACCTGCTCGACAACGGGCTCCTGCACGGTGACGTGCTCACGTGCACCGGCAAGACGATGGCCGAGAATCTCGCCGAGATCCAGCCGCCTCGACCCGACGGAGTGGTGGTTCATCCGCTCGATGCCCCGATCAACGCCGACGGCGGCATCGTGGTTCTCAGCGGATCGCTCGCACCGAAGGGTTCGGTCGTGAAGGTCGCCGGACTCACTCCCGAACAGCGCAAGTTCGAGGGAACGGCGCGAGTGTTCGACGGAGAAGACGGAGCCATGGCGGCGATCATGGCCGGCGAAATCCAACCGAACACCGTTCTCGTGATTCGCTACGAGGGCCCCAAGGGTGGTCCGGGAATGCGTGAAATGCTGGCGATCACCGGTGCGTTGAAGGGTGCCGGGCGTGGCGCCGACTGTGCCCTCATCACCGATGGGCGATTCAGCGGAGGAACGTGGGGTTTCTGCATCGGGCACGTGTCGCCCGAGGCCGTCGACGGGGGACCGATCGCGTTCGTGCGCAACGGTGACCGCATTCGCATCGACGTCGGTTCCTTGTCGCTCGACCTGCTCGTCGACGAAGCCGAGTTGAGCACGCGACGTCGAGGATGGACTCCCAACCCGCCGCGCTACACGAGCGGTGTACTCGGCAAGTTCGCCCGTCTCGCCCAGGGCGCCGAGAAGGGCGCCATCACCAACTTCCTCTGACCGGTGTTCTGGTGAGGATTCTTCACCGTATGGGTGAAGTTCCCAAACCAGAAAGTCGCTTGCGCGCCAGTGCGCGCCAGCCGTTCACGACCGCGCCGACGAACACCGTCGCGACGATCACGAATGCCGTCGCGGTGCCGTCGTCGAAGACGAACCTGCGGAGAACCATGCCGAGCGCAACCGTGCCGACCCAGACGATCGCGCCGGTGCGAAGCGACAGCGGATCGCGCCATGCGATGGTGACGAGCCACGTGACCAGAAGGGCCAGCAGGAAAGGAGTGGCGGTGCCGAAGATCCCGTCGAGTCCGGTGCCCTCGTCGTGGTTGCGGCGTCCGATCGCGACGAAAACGACGATCGACACGACATCGGCGACCAGACTCCAGAGCACTCGACGAACGTTCACGGCAACCTCTCGATGGTGACCACCGCGTTGTAATCGGGGATGCGGCTGGCGTCCTCGCTCACTGAAGCGTCGATGAGAACATTGCCTTCCGGCCAGTGGACCTGCACGCTGCGCGAGGCGAGTCGCACCACATGGGCTCGTCCGACGAACGAACCCACCCGACTCGTGAGTTCGATCCGGTCACCGTCGACGACACCGAGTGATCGAGCGTCGTCGGCGTCGATGTACACCGCATCGCGCGTGGCGCCGGTGAGGGGATCGGTGGCGGCGAAGACCATGGAGTTGAACTGCTTGCCCCGCCGAGTGCTGCAGAAGAACTGCCCGGGTCCGAGGTTCGGTGGCGCGACGTCGACCACGCTGAAGACGGCGCGTTCGTCGGCGGTAGGGAAGCGGCCGCCGACGCAGAGATGTCGACCGCCGTACTGCACGGCATCACCGGTGTCGGCGAGATCCTCGATACCGGCGTATTGCGGCACCACGCGAGCGATCTCGGCGCGCAGATCACGATTCGTCTCCCAGGAGAACGCCGACGCGCGATCGGGCCGAACCCGAACGGCGATGTCGGAGAAGATCCGCCATTCGCTGCGCGCTTCGCCGGGAGGATCGACGACCCGAGGACCGAACGCGATCTGACGTTCGGTGGTGGTGCTCGTACCTCCTCCTTCCTGCTCGTATCGAGTGGCGGCCGGTAGGAGGATCACGTCGTCTCCGTCGAGGAACATCTGCGAGGTGAGAACGATGTCCTGGTGAACGCGCAACGGAACTCGCTCGAGGGCCGCGGCCACCCGTGACGGGTCGGGCATGATCTCGAGCAGATTCGAACCATCGAGGAACAAGACGTCGATCTCGTCGCGCTCGGCGGCCAGGACGGTCTCGGGCGCGGTGAGTCCGGGTCGATCGGGTACTGGGAAGCCCCATTGCTCGGCGAGGGAACGAGCCGACTCGGCCGTGATCGACACCGTGCCGGGATAGGCCGTCGCATACGCGCCCATCTCGGCGCCACCTTGCACGCCGGAGTGACCGCGAATCGGCATCAGCCCGCTGCCGTTGCGACCCACGTTGCCGCGGGCGAGAGCCAGATTGACGAGTGCCTTGACCCCTTCGACGCCATGACGGTGTTGGGTGATTCCCATGCTCCACACGAACACCGCCGATGTGGAACGGGTGTACTCGTCGGCGAAATCTCGTACCACGTCGAGCGACACGCCGGCCCGGGCGCACAATTCGTCGAGCGAACACGACGCGAGGAAGTTCGTCAGGTCGCTCCAGCCTCGAGTGTGGGCGTCGACGAAGGACCGATCGATCGAATCGCTCTCGATCAGGATCTTCAGAACTGCGTTGGCCAGAGCGACGTCACCCTCGGGACGGACCGGTACGTGCAGGTCGCACAACTTGGTGCCGAACAAGAACGACTCGGGCTTCGACGGAACCCAGTAACGCTCGAGTCCGGGTTCGAGATACGGATTCACCACGACGACACGGGCGCCGTTCTTCTTCGCTTCGTACAAGTACTTGGTGAACACCGGCTGATTGTTGGCGACGTTGGCACCCCACAGAACGATCAGATCGGTCTCGAGAACGTCCTGCAGACTGCAGGTGCTCGCCGAGACGCCGATCGTCGACTTGAGCCCGATCGTCGACGGTGCATGGCACGTACGGGCGGCCGAATCGATGTTGGCGACTCCCATGGCTCGCGCCGCTTTGCCGGCCACGTAGTACGTCTCGTTCGTCAGACCCCGACTCGTCAGATAGAACGCGGTCCGAGCGGGATCGGTGACGCGGATGCGTTCGGCCACGGCGTCGAGAGCTTCGTCCCACGTGATCCGTCGGAATCCCTTGTCACCACGTCGACGGCGCATCGGATACGCCAGGCGGCCCATCTCGCGGAGCTCGGTGCTCGAGCGGGACTTCAACCACGAGACGTCGTGCAACACGGTGTGATCGAACGGGTCGGCACAGTTGACCTCGAGCAGTTTCAGTCGAGTGGTGCACAGGTGGATGCCGTCGAGCGTCCAGTCGTGCAGGCCCGCCACGCCGAGCGCACATCCGTCACAAACACCCTTGGAGAGGATCTGCCACGCCTTGCGCGGACTGTGTCGCACCGAAAGAGCGACTTTCGTCATCTCGGCGAGATGATTCGGTTTGGTGTGCCCGATTCCGTTGGGCGACAAACTCACCCAGGACGACGGGTTCCAGCGCCGTGGAGCCACGGCCGACTCACAAGTCTTCGTAGTACTCGCGGCCGAGATGCGTGATCTGATCCTCGCCCATCATCCAGCGCAACGTGTTCTTCAACTTGGTGAGCTGAATGAACAGGTCGTGTTCGGGGTACAGACCCGGTGCGACCTGCGGGCTCTTGTAGTAGAAGCTCAGCCACTCCTGGATGCCGCCCATGCCTGCTCGCTGAGCGAGATCGGAGAACAGCACGAGGTCGAGGGCGAGCGGCGCGGCCAGGATCGAGTCACGGCACAAGAAGTTGACCTTGATCTGCATCGGGTAGCCGAGCCAGCCGGTGATGTCGATGTTGTCCCAGCCCTCTTTGTTGTCACCGCGGGGCGGGTAGTAGTTGATCTGCACCTTGTGGAAGACGTCGCCGTAGAGGTCGGGGTACTTCGCCGGTTGCAAGATGTCTTCGAGAACGCCGAGCTTCGACTCTTCCTTGGTCTTGAAGTTCTCGGGAGCATCGAGCACCTCGCCGTCGCGGTTGCCGAGGATGTTGGTGGAGTACCAACCCGACAAGCCGAGCATGCGGGCCTTCAACATCGGGGCGAGCACGGTCTTCATGAGGGTCTGGCCGGTCTTGAAGTCCTTGCCCGAGATGGGGATGTTCTTCTCGGTGGCGAACATGCGCAGCGCTGGTGCGTCGACGGCCAGGTTGGGAGCACCGTTGTTGAAGGGCACGCCCTCGAGCAGCGCCGCATACGCATAGAGCTGACATGGCGACACGGTTTCGTCGTCGGCGTCGATGGCCTTCTCGAAGGCTTCCAGGTCGACGTGTGCACGGCCCGGCTCGATGAAGATCTCGGTGCTCGCGCACCAGATCATGACGAGTCGCTCGCACTTGTTGTCTTCGCGGAACTTGTTGATGTCTTCGCGGATCGCGTTGAGCATGCCGCGCTTCGACGAGATGGGCTTGACGTGCTCGCCGTCGAGGTTGCGTGCGTACTTGCGCTCGAAGGCCGCCTGCATGGGTCGCACTTCGCGCAGAGCATCGCTGATGGCCTCGATGTGCTTGCCGCTCTCGAGGACTCCGGCGCGGCTGGCGGCCACATAGGCGTCGTCGGGGTACACGTCCCAGGCGCCCCACACGATGTCGGAGAGCGCGGCGAGGGGAACGAACTCGTTGATGAGCGGGGAACGATCCTCGGTGCGCTTGCCGAGACGGATGGTTCCCATCTGGGTGAGGGCACCGATCGGCTTGCCGAGGCCGCGCTTGGTGAGTTCGACTCCGGCAATCAGGGTGGAGGCGACGGCACCGAGGCCGACGGTGAGGACGCCGAGGCGGCCGGTGGCCGGGGCGACGGTGGGGGACGGGGGCGTGGTCATGTGAATTCGCCGTTCTTCTCGTGGGCGCCAGACCCTCGGTCGGCCGCTCCGTATGGGAATGAGCGAAGTCCAGGCTACGC
>JBEDFW010000061.1:0-14640 GCA_041174985.1 Actinomycetota bacterium
CGCGCAGTGAGTGTCGCGCGCGGGCGGCGACCCACGAAACTGAAACGACTCCAGCGCTCGCCGTGCTCGACCGACTCGAGCAGGAAGCCCGGCTCGTCAGGGCCGACCAGCTTCGCGAACGCCGCGACCGGAGTCTCGAGATCGGCCAGCACCTCGACCCACACCGGCACCACCGTGTGCTCGCGTGCCAACGACGCGAATTCGTCACGTGACGGACGAACGACGAGATCGGAGGCACTCATGTGGTCACCGAGTCACGACTCACCGAAGGAACGGAAGAAACACGTCCGTTCTCCGGTGTGACACGCTCCGCGCCCTTCTTGCTCGACCTTGAACAGCAGCGTGTCGCCGTCACAGTCGAAGTACGCCTCGCGAACGAACTGTCGATCTCCACTCGTGTCACCCTTGCGCCACAACTCTCGTCGGCTGCGACTCCAGTAGACCATGCGTCCTTCGGCGAACGTCAGAGCGAGACTCTCGGCGTTCATCCAGGCCATCATGAGGACGGTGCCGTCACTCGCGTCCTGGGCGATGACGGGCACCAGTCCGTCGGCGTTGAACGTCACGGCCGCCAACTGCTCGGGGGTCGGAGAGATCATCGTTCAAGCCTCTCAGAGATAGAGGCCGGTGTGCGACTCGATTCGGCTGGCCGCCACCGCATGAATGTCTCGCTCGCGCAACATGATGTAGTCGGTTCCCCCGACTTCGACTTCGTAGCGGTCCTCGGGACTGAAGAGGACTCGGTCACCGACCTCGGCGCTACGAACGTTCTGGCCGAGCGCCACCACTTCGGCCCACGTCAGTCGCTTCGACAGCTGGGCCGTGGCGGGGATCAGGATGCCTCCGCTGCTGCGCCGCTCGCCTTCCTTGTCGGGAATGCGAACGAGCAGCCGGTCGTTCAGCATCTTGATCGGCAACTTCTCGCTGTCCTGGGACTCGGAACGTTTCGCCACGGTGCGTCACGGTACCGTCGAATCCATGTCTCGGGACACGACGACGCTGGTCACCATGGACGGACTCCACTTGGACGCCGACGTACGAACGGCCGACACCGACGTGGTCGTACGGGGTGGCGTGGTGATCGCTCACCCGCACCCGCTCTACGGAGGAGACCGATACAACCCGGTGGTGACGTCGCTGTTCGAACATCTTCCGACCCTCGGATTCCATACCGTGCGATTCGATTTCCGCGGTGTGAACTCGAGCGAGGGAGAACACGACGGTGGCACCGGAGAGCGGCTCGACGTCGCGAGCGCAGTCGACTTCCTCGATCGTCTCGTCGACTCCGAACGCGACGAGGAGATCTGGGTGGCCGGCTACTCCTTCGGCGCGGCGGTCGGATTGACCGTCGTCGAACCGAGGATCGCCGGTTGGATCGCCGTCGCTCCTCCGCTCTCGCCCGAGAATCGATATCCGTGCGCCGTGGACCCACGCCCCAAGTTCTTGGTCGTCCCTCGCCACGATCAGTTCTGTCCTCCGGAGCGCCTGGCCGCGTCGACGATCGGCTGGACCGAAACGGAAGCGACCGTCGTCGAATCGGCCGATCACTTCCTCAACGGTCACATCGACGACGTCGCACGTCGCGTCGGCGACTGGCTGCGTCGGCGCGTCAGCGCTTGAGCGCTTCGTCGATACGCGCCAACACGTCGTCGGTCAGCAACGGGATCACGTCGAGCGCACCGAAGTTCTCGTGCACCTGTGACACTCGGCTGGCACCCGTGATGACCGTCGACACTCGCGGGTTCTTCGTGCACCATGCGAGAGCCAATTGGGCCATCGAGCAACCGAGCGACTCGGCGATCGGCTTCAGACGTCGAACCACTCCGAGCGATGTCTCGTCGGTGAGGCGCGAGGCCAACCAACCGTATCCGGGCAATGCAGCACGCGAGTCGGCGGGCACGCCGTCGAGATACTTGCCGGTGAGCAGTCCGGAGGCGAGTGGGCTCCAGATCGTCGTTCCGAGGCCGATGTCGTCGTACAACCGCGCGTACTCCTTCTCGACTCGCTTGCGCTCGAGCATGTTGTACTGAGGCTGTTCCATCACCGGCTTGTGAAGGTGATGGCGTTCGGCGATCTCCCACGCGGCGCGGATCTCGTCGGCTGTCCATTCACTGGTTCCCCAGTAGAGGACCTGTCCCCGGTCGATGAGATCGCTCATGGCCCACACGGTCTCTTCGATCGGCGTGGACGGGTCGGCCCGATGACAAAAGAGCAGATCGACGTAATCGACCTGGAGACGCTCGAGACAGCCTTCGATGGAGTGATGGAGATACTTGCGGTTGAGGGTGTTCTGGAGATTCGGCACCGGTCCGTCGATCCCCCAGAAGACCTTGGTGGACAAAACGTAGTGATGACGCTTCCACCCGAGTTGCGAGATGACTCGACCCATGATCGCTTCGCTCTCACCACCGGCGTACGCCTCGGCGTTGTCGAAGAAATTGCAGCCGGCGTCCCAGGCCGCCTGCATGCAGTCGAGCGCCGCGTCGTCCTTCATCTGATTGTCGAAGGTGACCCAACTGCCGAAGGAGAGCACCGACACACGCAGACCGCTCGCGCCGAGGCGTCGGTATTCCATCTTGGGATTGGGTGTGAGAGAAACGGACATGCAGCGAACTTAGGGCATGGACCCCGAAGCAGCGAGCCGGGAGCGCAAACGAGCCAAGTGCGCGATTCCACGCGGACCGACCCCGCAACAACCGCCGATGTATCTCGCACCCGCTGCCACCCACGACGCGACCGCCTCGAAATCGATGGTCTCCGTGTCACCCTCCCAACGGCGTTCGACCGCGTTCCACGCCCGCCCGTGATTGGGGTAGGCAACCATGGGACGTTCGATGGTGCGCACGGCGGAGAGGGTCGTCGCGACATGAACGGGGGCGGTGCAATTGACACCGACCGCCACGAGCGTCGGGTACTCCGCGACGAGGCGACACGATTCGACGATCGGATCGCCTCCGTAGGTGAGAGCCGAATCGGCGACACCGAAACTGAACCAGGCCGGAGGGGATCCGAACTCGACGAGCAGGTCGCACACGATTCGTGCCTCGTCGCGACGAGGAATCGTCTCGACGGCGAAGAGGTCTGCCCCCGTGTCGACCAGAACCTCGAGACGGCGCCGGTGATACCGCTCGACGACCGCGAGAGGAACGTCGTACCGGCCCGTGTATTCGCTGCCATCGGCGAGGGAGGCTCCGAAGGGGCCGATCGAGACCGCGACCGAACAGGAAGTTCCTGCCGTCGCTCGTCGGGCCAGGCTCGTCGTCGACGCCAACACGTCGCGTGCGGTACGCGCCTCGGCCCCGGCCCGCTCGAGGAGTTCGAGATCGCACTGATAACTCGCACTCGTCACCACGTCCGCTCCGGCCTCGACGAAGGCGTGGTGAGCCCGCACGAGGTCTTCAGGACGCTTCCAGGCCGCCCATGCGGTCCAGAGTTCACTCGACGTGTCGACACCGATCTCGGCGAGAGCAGTCGACAGGCCACCGTCGAGCAGGACGAAGGGTTGCGTCGTCATTCGACCGGTCGAACCGCCACCCCTGCGTCGGCGAGATGGCGTTTGGCATCGGCCACCGAGAATTCACGGAAGTGGAAGATCGAAGCGGCGAGGACGGCGTCGGCACCGCCGATGCGAACGCCGTCGACGAGATGGTCGAGGGTGCCCACACCACCCGAGGCGATGACCGGCACTCCGACCGCATCGACCACGGCTCGCGTGAGTTCGAGATCGAATCCCTCCTTGGTCCCATCACGGTCCATCGACGTGAGAAGGATCTCGCCCGCACCGAGTTCGGTGGCTCTCGTCGCCCAGGCGACGGCGTCGATACCCGTGGGCGTCCGACCTCCGTGCAGGAACACTTCGAAGCCTCCGCCATCGCTCGGCGAGCGTCGTTTGGCGTCGATGGCGCACACCACGCACTGAGCACCGAACTCAGCGGCGATCGTGCCGATCAGGTCGGGATTCTGCACGGCTGCGGTGTTGACGCTCACCTTGTCGGCCCCGGCTCGCAGCATCCGACGAGCGTCGTCGACACTGCGGATACCACCGCCGACGGTGAAGGGTATGAACACCTGGTCGGCGGTGCGACGCACGACGTCGACCATGGTCTCGCGCCCGTCACTCGAGGCCGTGATGTCGAGGAAGACCAACTCGTCGGCGCCTTCGACGTCGTACCGCGCCGCGAGTTCGACCGGGTCGCCGGCGTCGCGCAGATCGACGAAGTTGGTCCCTTTCACCACTCGACCGTCGGTCACGTCGAGGCAGGGCACCACGCGTGCGGTTCTCATGAGAACTCCTCGAGGACCGCAACCGCCTGCGCGACGGTGAAACGTCCTTCGTACACGGCTTTGCCGGTGATGACCCCATGCAATCGCGGAATCGCCGCGAGGGCGCGGATGTCGTCGAGCGACGACACACCTCCGCTCGCGACCAACGGAATCGACGTTCGGGTCGCGAGATCGCGCAACCCGTCGACGTCGGGCCCAGCCAGCATGCCGTCGCGGGCGATGTCGGTCACGACGAACGCCGAGGCGGTCGGGAACCAACCCACGACGTCATCGAGTCGATGCCCGGATCCCTCGGTCCAGCCGTGCACGGCGAGTTCACCCGATCGGTGATCGAGACCGACGGCGACCGACACCACCTCGGACGCCGCGCCCACCAGATCGGGGGACGACACGGCCGCCGATCCCATCACCACGCGGGCGACTCCGGCATCGGCGAGGGCTCGAGCATCGGCGACCGATCGCACGCCGCCACCGGTCTGTACCCGCGCCGAACCGGCGAGGCGAGAGGCGATCGCTGCGATCACAGGGCGATTGACCGGATCTCCGGATCGAGCGGCGTCGAGGTCGACGACGTGCACCCATACGGCCCCCTGCTCGACGAACGACTCGGCGACGGCGACCGGATCGTCGCCGTACACCGTCTCGTCGCCGTAGTCGCCTTGGCGCAGCCGGACCACTCGTCCGCCGCGGACGTCGATGGCGGGAAAGAGCTCAGCCACGTGACGCCACCGACACGAAATTGGCGAGCAGACGAAGTCCGGTGCGCCCCGACTTCTCGGGATGGAACTGGGTGGCGAAGACGTTGCCCGAGCGGAACGCAGCGTTCAAGGTGCTCCCGTACTCGCACGTGGCGACCACGACCGTGGGATCGTCGGGAACCCCGTGCAATGAATGCACGAAATAGACCCAAGCGTCGTGCGCGGTCAGTCCCGAGAACATCGGATCGTCGAGCGCTGCGACGTCGAGTCGGTTCCACTGCATCTGTGGACGTTTGACTCCCGGAGGAATCCAGCGCACCACACCGGGCACGACTCCGAGCCCGGTCGCCTCGGGATCCTCTTCGGAACGCGAGAAGAGCATCTGCATGCCGACACAGATGCCGAGGAACGGCCGACCAGACGACACCGCGTCGACGACCACTTCTTCCAGCCGCGCAGCGCGCAGAGCGTTCATGCACGCTCCGAATGCTCCGACACCTGGCAACACCACGGCGTCGGCGGCGCTCACATCACTCGGCGACGCCGTGAGAAAGGCATCGGCGCCGACGTGTTGCAGAGCCTTCTCGGCCGAGCGCAGATTTCCGATCCCGTAGTCGAGGACGGCGATCCTCACTCCCGTCACAGGACTCCCTTGGTCGAGGGCACTCCCCCGCCTTCGACTCGGACTGCGTCTCGCAAACAACGCCCGAGTCCCTTGAAGACGCATTCGACGATGTGATGCACGTTCGCACCGTGTTTCAGTGACACGTGCAAGGTGATCCCGGCCGCCGTGGCGAACGACGAGACCGCGTGTTCGGCCAGGTTCGGGTCGAACGGCGGATCGCCGAGCGGAAGACATTCAGGAATCGGAACGTCCCAGACGACGAAGGGTCGGCCCGAGAGATCGAGCGCGATCTCGCACAACGACTCGTCGAGGGGGTACAGCCCACTCGCGAACCGTCGGACTCCGGCCTTGTCGCCGAGGGCCTCGCGGAACGCCTCCCCCAACGCGAGAGCGACGTCTTCGACCGTGTGATGGGTGTCGATGTGCAGGTCGCCGACGGCCGACACCCGCAGATCGAACCCTCCGTGTTTGCCGACCTGACTCAACATGTGGTCGTAGAACGGGATACCGGTGCTCACCGAGCACGCACCCGTACCGTCGAGGTCGAGATCGATCTCGACCGATGTCTCATTGGTGACTCGTCGACGCGACGCACGGCGAAGGGACGTCATGACAGGACCTCCTCGAGGGATCGGAGAAACGTGCGATTCTCGTCGGGAGTGCCGATCGTGACGCGCAGACAATTCGAGAGACGCGGCCATCCGGAGCAGTCGCGCACGAGGACACTGCGATCGAGCAAGCCTTGCCACACGGCACGGCCCGGCTTCGAACGCGGACGGAAGAGAACGAAATTCGCCCCGCTCGGGTACACGTCGACGTCGAGCGCCGTCAGATCGGCCACCAACGAGTCGCGCTCGGCGACGATACGGGCGACTCGTTCGTTCATCTCTCTCAGGTGGCGGACCGCCAGCACACCAGCGATCTGTTTCACGGCGTCGAGGTGGTACGGAAGCACGACCTTGTCGAGCTCGGCCACCATCCACGAGGGTGCCACGACGTAGCCGAGACGCGCTGCCGCCATGCTCCAGGTCTTGGAGAACGTGCGCACGACAGCGACCGACGAACTCTCGTCGACCATCGAGAGCGCGCTCCAGGACGAGAACTGGCCGTACGCTTCGTCGACCACGACGAGGCCGCTCGACTGATCGACGACGGCGCGAACGTCCGCTTCGGAATCGACGACTCCGGTCGGGTTGTTCGGTGAACAAAGGAACGTCACCTCGGGTCGCGCCTGCGCCGTCACCCGGCGAACTTCGTCGAGATCGAGGACGAAGCCGTCACCACGCTCGCCTTCGACCACGCGAGCTCCGGTGAGTCGGGCGATGTGAGCGTGCAATTGATAGGTGGGCTCGAAGGTCGCGACCGTTCGACCCGGACCGGCGTAGGTGAGGAGAATGGTTTGGAGTACCTCGTTGCTTCCATTGGCCACGAAGATCATCGAGGGATCGACGTCGTGCAACGAAGCGATCGCCGCTCGCAACTCGGTCGCCGAGCGATCGGGGTATCTGTTCCAGGAGATCTGGGCGATGGCCGCCGCCAACTCGTCGCGGAAGGCCGACGGCGGCTGGTCGGGCGCTTCGTTCGTGTTCAGTCGTACCGACACGTCGACCTGAGGCGAGTGGTAGCCCTCGAGGGCCGACAGATCCTCGCGGACCGTCACCTTCGGAACTCCGATTCTCGCCACACGAGGAGGTTACCGAGGTGCTCTTCCTCGGACCGACCGAGTTCGCGCGACACCGGTCTAGGGTGCGGACGTGCCCGATCCGTCCACCATCGCCGCCGAACTCGCTGTGATCGCCGACGGCACCGAGCGCTACTTCGAACGGGTTCGCGAACTCGGTTCGGCGAATCTCGGCGAGAACCTCGACGATCTGCTGGCGGCCATTCACGAGGCCGAGCGCTCCCTTCGCTCGGCTCACCGAGCCCTGCTTCGGGCGACTCGTATCGCCGATTGATCAGCCGGAACGGCTGGTGTCGAAAGCGGAGGGGCAGATGTCGGCGAGAGAGCATTCGTCGCAGCGGGGCCGCCGGGCATCGCACACTCGTCGACCGTGCAGGATCAGTCGCAGACTGAACCTGCCCCACTCCTCTCCCGGCAGATAGCGATTGAGTTCGAGTTCGACCTTCACCGGGTCGGTCTCGCGAGTGAGTCCGAGTCGACGGGACAGACGGCCGACGTGCGTGTCGACCGGCAGACCGGGCAGATCGAATGCGACGCTGCGCACGACGTTGCCAGTCTTGCGGCCGACCCCGGGAAGGGTCACCAGATCGTCGAGTTCGGTCGGCACCTCACCGTCGAAGCGGTCGACGAGAGCACGCGCCATCCCGATCAGATTGCGCGCCTTCATTTGATAGAAACCCGTCGACCGAACGATCTTCTCGACCGACGACGGTCGAGCCACCGCCAGCGACTCGGGATCGGGATACGCCTCGAAGAGAGCCGGCGTCACCATGTTCACGCGCACGTCGGTGCACTGAGCCGACAGGATCGTTGCTGCGAGGAGTTCGTACGGGTTCCGGTGCGTGAGTTCGCATTCGGCCCCGGGATACAACTCGGCGAGACGACGTGCGACCTCGGCCGTTCGGGCGGCGGCGTGATTCGGACGTCGACGACTGGCCATTGCGCCGACAGTAGCCAGTGCGACGCACCGGTCATCGGGACGACGGGACCCGACGGCCGAAAGGTAGCGTGATGCCATGCGGTTCCTCGACATCAAACGTCAGATGGAACCCGGCGACATCGCAGTGGTCAACGATCTCATTCGCGACGCCGAACGCGCCGATGGACACCGTCCGCTCTCCGATCATCTGTGGCTCGATCTCGTCGACGGCGGACGCGAGGGTTTCGCCGGTCTGGTGGCCTGGGAGCGTGGACACGAGCACCCCGTCGCTTATGCACAGGTGAGTCGTGGCCACGACTCGTATTCGGTCGAATTGGTGGTGCATCCGCACCACCGCTACGAGATGGGCGCCATCGGGCCCGAGATCATGGAGGCCGCTCTCGACGTGGTGGCAGACTCCGGCGGCGGCCACGTCCACTGGTGGGTCTTCGAGCCCACGATCTCGCACGACGATCTGGCTCGTCGACTCGGACTGCAAGGTGGGCGCACCCTGCATCAGATGCGACGCTCCCTTCCGCTCTCGGCAGCCGATCGCGCCGCCGCGCTGCCCACCCGATCCTTCGAGAAGGGTCGCGACGAGGACGAGTGGTTGCGCGTCAACAATGCAGCGTTCGGATGGCACCCCGAGCAGGGTGGCTGGGATCACGTCACTCTGGCGTCGCGCATGGCGCAACCATGGTTCGACGCCGACGGCTTCCTCATTCACGAGATCGAGGGTCGAATGGCCGGTTTCTGCTGGACCAAGATCCACCGTGACACCGAGCCCGTCTTAGGCGAGATCTACGTCATCGCAGTCGACCCCGAGCACCACGGCCGTGGCCTCGGGCGAGGACTCGTCGTGAGTGGTCTCGAGAGCATCGATCGCCGCGGAGTCACGACGGCCATGCTGTACGTCGATGCCGACAACTCGACGGCCGTCGCGATGTACGAGGACCTCGGATTTCGCGTTCATCGCACCGATCGTTCGTACGTGGGCGACGTCGCGCCTCGCCCCCGATCGGCCAGCCCGGCCGAGTGACCCGACCGAATGACCCGGTCGAATGAGAGGAGTCCCGTGAGCGACACCGTGAATCTGCCGGCTTGGAGCGTCTCGGACGTTCATGAATCGTTGTCGAGCCGAACTTTCGTCGATGCGATGGAGCGCGTCGGCGCCGACGTCGCCCGACTCGAGGCTCTCTTCGACGAGCTCGACGTCCGCGCGGTGCCCGATGGTGCGGAAAAGGTGGTCGATGGCGAGACCGGACGGCGGGCCGATCGTGCGATCGGAGCGTTCAACACGGTCGTCGCCGACCTCGAAGTTCTCGAGGCTTACGTGTACGCCAACGTCTCCACCGATTCCCGCAACGAATCCGCCCAGTCCTCGCTCTCCGAACTCGATGTGCTCGGCTCGCGGGTGACGCCGTTGCTGGCGAGACTCGCGGAATTCGTGTCCGATCTCGATCCGTCAGCTCTGGCCGACGTGAGCACCGAGGCCCGAGAACACCTCGGCCCGCTCACTCGTCTCGCCGAGCGCGCCGCGCACCAGATGTCGGAGACGGAAGAGGGTCTCTATGCCGAGTTGTCGACGACGGGATCGTCGGCGTGGGGTCGACTCCAAGCCGATGTCACGTCCCAACTCTCGACCGAGGTCGAACTCCCGAGTGGCCGAACCCGTCTCCCGATGCCGGCCGTACGCGGCCTGGCCTCGGATCCCGACCCCGCGGTGCGTCGAGCGGCCTACGAAGCCGAGATGAACGCGTGGCCCTCGGTGGCCACTGCATGTGCCGCCGCCATGAACGCGATCAAAGGCGAGGCCAACACGGTCAACCGTCGACGCCATTGGGTGGCTCCGATCGACGCATCGCTCTACGCCAACAGCGTGAGTCGAGCCACCTTCGACGCCATGCAGTCGGCGGTCGCAGCGTCGTTGCCCGACTTTCGTGCCTGGATGCGCACCAAGGCTTCTCTGCACGGCCACACGGCCGGACTCCCCTGGTGGGATCTGGTCGCACCGCTGCCCGTCGCCGCGCGATCGGTCTCGTGGGACGAATCGATCGCTCTCGTGAAGACGGCCTTCGCCGAGTACAGCAGTGGCCTCGGAGGCCTCGTCGACCGTGCCATCGCCGAATCCTGGATCGATGCACCACCGCGAGACGGCAAAGTGGGCGGGGCGTTCTGCATGTCGTTCGTCGACGACCGTTCCCTCATCCTTCTCAACTGGAGTGGTTCGCTCGAATCGACTCAGACGACCGCACACGAACTCGGACACGCGTACCACAACGTGCAATTGGCCGGACGTACTCCGCTGCAGAAGCGTCTCCCGATGGCCCTCGCCGAAACGGCGAGCATCTTCTGCGAAACCCTCGTCGTGGAGGCCGGACTCGACCGACTCGAGGGTGCCGACCGCTTGGCTCTGCTCGACGTCGACCTGCAGGGATCCAATCAGGTGGTGGTCGACATCCACAGTCGTTTCCTGTTCGAGACCGAGGTGTTCGCTCGTCGTCAAAGGCGAACGCTCGGCGTGCAAGAACTCAACGAGATGATGCTCGAGGCTCAGTCCGCCGCCTACGGTGACGGTCTCGACCAGTCGACCCGCCATCCGCACATGTGGGTCCTGAAGCCGCACTACTACGGAAGTCACTTCTACAACTGGCCCTACACGTACGGTCTGCTGTTCGGACTCGGTCTCTACGCCCGTTTCCGCGACGATCCCGATCGCTTCCGAGCCGGCTACGACGATTTGCTCTCCCGAGCCGGCATGAACACCGCCGAAGAACTCGGACGTGCTTTCGGACTCGACGTGAGCGACGAGTCGTTCTGGAGGGCGAGTCTCGACGTCCTTCGAGCTCGCATGGACGAGTACCGGCGCCTCGCCGCATCGCTCGAACTCGGATCCGATCGATGACACTCACCCGCTATTCGATCTCCCGCGACGATCTGACGTCTCTCCTTCCCGATCAACCGCGCTACCGCGTCGATCAGGTCTGGAAGGGGCTGTTCCAGGAACTGTCGACACCGAACGAGATGACCAACCTTCCCAAGGATCTACGAGCTCGCCTCGAGAGCGATCTACCCACGGCGCTCAACCCGGTCACCGAATCGGTCAGTGATCGCGGTGACACGGTGAAGTTCCTCTGGGAACTCGACGGAGGCAGTCGAATCGAGACCGTCCTCATGCTCTACCGGGACCGTGCCACCGTGTGCGTCAGCACGCAGGCCGGGTGTGCGATGGCCTGTGGATTCTGCGCGACCGGTCAAGCAGGGTTCACTCGTCATCTCACCGACGGCGAAATCGTCGAGCAGGTGGTCCTCGCGTCGCGTCGCGCCAAATCCCACGGCCGACGCGTCAGCAACGTGGTCTACATGGGCATGGGCGAGCCGCTCGCCAACGAAGAGCCGGTCTGGCGATCCCTCGTTCGCTTGCACGACGACTGCGGGCTGTCGGCCCGTCATCTCACGGTCAGCACCGTCGGCATCGTGCCCGGAATTCGCAAACTCGCCGACCGTCCGATGCCGGTCAATCTCGCCGTCAGTCTCCACGCAGCGAACGACGCCTTACGTGACGCATTGGTCCCGATCAACAAGCGCTACCCGATCGCCGACCTCATGGCGGCCTGCTCCGACTACCTCGAAGCCAAGGGCCGTCGCGTCAGTTTCGAGTGGGCGATGATCGATCAGGTCAACGATCGACCGAGCGACGCCGTCGAATTGGCGTCACTGTGCCGTTCGCTCCGCCTTCCGGCGCACGTGAACCTGATCCCACTCAATCCGACACCGGGTTATCCGGTCCGCGGTTCGAGTCGGGCACACGTGCATGCGTTCCGCGATCAACTCGAGTCGATGGGGGTGAACGCCACGGTTCGTCAGAATCGCGGCACCGAGATCGCCGCCGCCTGTGGGCAATTGGCCGCCGGTCAACCGGTGCGGATCAGTCGCGCACCGGGCGATCACGAACCAGATGACCAGGATTAGCCACCGCCAGCTTGGCCGTCACATCGGCCCGCACGGCATCGACGACCTCCGACAGTCGGTGGTCGAGACTTCCCGACCTGATCGCCGCCGCCAACTCGGCATCGGAGTTCACCCCCAACGCCAAGAGACGCGCGGCGTGCTCGCGTGCCTGCTCCGGACCCAATTCGAGTTCGCGCTCGACCATCGCGAGCACGTTCATCGCCACCCGCGTGTGGAACTGGACCCGACCCTGCGTCGCGGCCAGAACGTCGCGTTCGAGCCACTCACGCACGGCTTCGATCAGCTCTCGCGCGCTCGGCACGTCGTGTAGTTCGCTCATCGACCGACTCCGATCGAATCCCATCGTCCATCGAGAGCGAGGAACAAGTCGTATTCGTTCTCACACACGCGGCGACCGATCGCCGCCAGTTCGTGACTGCGCGACACGCCGGTGATGTGGGCACTGGCCTGCAACATGCACATGATTCCCCATTTCAGGGTGCCCAGCACCTCCCACCAGCGGATCACGTCGCGGTCGACGTCGAGACCGCTCGCGGCTCGGTAGGCGGCGATCAACTCGTCGTAATCGCCGACTCCCGCGACGGGGCTCGACGAGCCGAAGCGCCAGGCTCGCACGCAGAGCCAGCCCAGATCCTCCATCGGATCGCCCACGTGAGCGAGCTCCCAGTCGAGAACGGCGCGAAGACCTTCGGCGCCGACCATGACGTTGCCGAGACGGAAATCACCGTGCACCAACGTTCGCCGAGTCAACGAGGGTCGGTTGGCCTCGAGCCAACGAAAGGCCAACTCGAACGTCGGATGGGATTGCCCGAGGCGCTCGTTCAGGTCGTCGAGAGTCGCGCGGTACTGCGCAACTTGATCGACCGACGGCAGTCCGGCCACGGTCGAGGGATCGATCGCGTGCAGAGCCGCGAGGGACGTGGCGAAGTCGGCGACGAGGACTCGCCGTGCCGTCGCGAACTCTTCGTCACGCAGGATCTTGCGAGCGATCGTCTCTCCGTCGACGTGTTCGAGAACCATGAACGACGCCGCCATGGGATTACGCGGATCGTCGGCTGATCCACTGGCCACCAATTCGGGAACCCGAACTCCGGCGGCGTGCGCGGCTCTCAACACGTCGGCTTCGACCCGCATGTCGCGCACATCACCCGAACGTTGACGCTGCAGGACGAGGGGACGTCCATCGGCCGAGAACTTCCACGTCTCGCGAGAGGCTCCTCCGCTCAGGCGGACGGGATCGGTGACGTCGGAGGCGCCGAGGACTCGGGCCAAGGCGTCGGCGAGTTCGTTCACCCCTGTAGGTTCGCGCACCGGCTAGCAGGCGGCACGAACCGACGGGTACGGGTTGACCGCTCGACCCCCATTGGGTCGGATCTCGAAATGCAGGTGGGGTGTCCCCGATGCGTTTCCGGTGTCACCCACGTACCCGATGACTTCGCCCTGCTCGACGAAACGCGGCGGACCTTCCCACGAGCTCAAGTGCGCGTAGAAGTAGGTGTTTCCGTTGTTGGCGTAGATGTGCGCCGAGATCCCGCCCAGGCTGAAAGAGTCCTGACGGAGGCGACCCGATGCCACTGCCACCAGCGGCGTTCCCGTGGGCATGAGAACGTCGACACCTTCGTGTCGGCGTCCACCACTTCGCGGGGCACCCCAGGTGTCGCCGAAAGCCGCCGATCCCCGGAACGGGCAGATGATCGAACGGTCCATGTAGATGCCGTTGTCGAGGAAGCCAGCGCTGCCACCACCGCCGCCCGACGAGCCGACCGACGCCGCGAGAGCGGCCTGACGCTGGGCCTCCAAGATCTGGCGAACTCGCTCGTTCTCGAGACGTTCGGCCTCGACTTCTTCGAGTCGTTTCAATTCCGCCTCCGCTTCCGACTTGGCCGTCGAATAATCGGAGATGGCTTGTTCGGTGGCCGCCTTGGCGTTGCTCAGCTGTCGACGCTTGGTCGCCAGTTCGGTGGCGATGGCGTCGTATTCGTCGAGAGTCGACTGCGAGGTGTCGGTCGCGATCGAGAGCAGCACGTCCATCTGCGCCTGCTCGCTCGGACCGTCGAGTCCGGAGAGAAGCGGGATGCTCGAGCCACCCGAGACGAAACGCTGAACCGCCAGTTCCTCGACGTCGAGCTGCAACTGCGATGCCACCGCCTCGAGTTCGGCCACCTGAACCACGAGATTCTGCTCTTCGATCGTGAGCGAATCGAGACGCGACTCGGCCTCGAACATCGCCGACGCAGCACGATCGGCGCGATCTCGAGCCGCCTGGATCTCGGCCGCAGCCCTCTGCGCCGCCGATTCGTCGGCCGACGCACCGATCGCCGTACCCATCGTGATCATGATCACGGCGCATACGAACACGCTCAGGGGTGCGCGACGGCGCGACGACCACAACATCGAAGTCAGAGTACCGAACACACTCTTTCTGTTACCGTCACCCAGCGCATGTCAGCCGTTTCCGCCT
>JBEDFW010000062.1:0-8374 GCA_041174985.1 Actinomycetota bacterium
TCGATCCCAGGCAACAACAGCGGTCGACCCGTCTCCCGAGAAGGCGAGCGCCGGTCGCTCCGTCAACGCTCCCGTCACCGACAGGCTTTGCTCGACGCCCCATTCCCACGCCGCCGACGCAGTCGACGACTGCGCAAGTCCCATCACGCACAGGAGAACGAGGGTGACGGCGAGACGCACGGAATGGAGCACCGGGGAACAGTAGTAGTAGTAGGGCGGGTGCAGGTTCTGGCTCCCTCCACCCGCACCTAGTCCGGTGTGACGCTGACAGCGGTTTTCCCGCCGGGGACCCTTCCCAAAATTCGTTCAGACGAATTATGCTTCCGTCATGTCACGACCTCCCGCCTCCCTGCGAGCACTGGCGGTGGCCCGGGGCGACGAGCCGGCCGACCTCTTGGTCACGGGTGGGCGCATCCTCTCCCCCATCACACGGGAATGGATCACCACCGACCTCGCCATCGCCGACGGTGTGGTGGCCGGATGGGGACGACGCGACGCCCTCGAAACCGTCGACGTGGGAGGAGCCGCCGTCGTGGCCGGTTTCGTCGATGCCCACATGCATCTCGAGTCGACCAAGTTGTGGATCGACGAATTCGTGAAAGGCGCGCTGCCCTGCGGCACCACCGCCGTGGCCTGCGATCCGCACGAGATCGCCAACGTGTGCGGTCTCGACGGAGTGGCGGCGCTGGCCGAAGCCGCCGAGAAGATGCCCTTCACCTTCGGTATCGCCGCATCGAGTTGTGTGCCGGCCTCGCCGTTCGAGAGTCCCGGAGCCGCCTTCTCTCCCGCCGACGTGCGCTACATCATCGACGAGTTCCAGGCGATCGGTGTGGGCGAAGTCATGAACTATCCGGCGGTCATCAACGGCGACCCAGCGTTCCGCGACATCATCGCCGCTGCCGGATGGCGCAGCGTCGACGGACACGCGCCTGGTTTGCGCGGATCGCAACTCGACGCGTATCTCGCCGCCGGAGTCGAATCCGATCACGAGGCGTTCGCTCCCGATGAAGCTCACGAGAAGCGCCAGAAGGGCATGTGGTTGTTCCTTCGCTACGGTTCGGCGTGCCGCGATCTGGTCGAGTTGCTTCCCACCGTCCTTCACCACGGCACCACGCGTGCTGCGATGTGCACCGATGATCGTGAGCCCGATCAGATCCGCACGATCGGACACATCAATCACTGCATCCGTCTTGCCGTGGAAGCCGGCCTGAGCGACATCGACGCCCTGGTCCTCGCTTCCTACAACGCGGCTGACTTCCACAACTTCTTCCATCTCGGACAACTCGCCCCCGGCTATCAAGCCGACCTCGTGGTGTTCGACACACTCGAGGGTTACCGACCGGCTGCGGTGTATCAACGTGGTCGCCTCGTGGCACGCGACGGCAAGATCCTTCCGGGTGTCGTGCCGGCGTCACCGGCACCCGATTTCTTCCGCAACCGCATCAACATGCACCACGTACCCACGGCGGCCGAACTCACGATCGAACGTCCGGCGTCGGGTCGAGCGATCGCCATCGGCGTGACCGAAGGAACCGTTCGTACGCATCGCGTCGACGTCGACGTCGACGATCCGAGCATCGATCTGGCGCGAATCGCCGTGATCGAACGACACAAGAAGACCGGACGCATCGGCCTCGGCTACGTGCACTCCTTCGGCCTCGAGCGTGGAGCGATCGCATCAAGTGTGTGTCACGACGCCCACAACATCATGGTGGTGGGATCACGCGATCACACCGGTCCGGCCGACATGGAGGTCGCGGTGCGTCGTCTCACCGAACTGGGCGGCGGACAAGTGCTCGTCCACGACGGTCGTGTTCTCGCCGAGGTGCCCTTGCCCATCGCCGGCTTGATGAGCGATCAATCCCTCGACACCGTGGCCGACCAACTCGTCAACATGGAAACCGTGAGCCACGAATTCGGCATCCGTATCGCCGCCCCGTTCATGTTGCTCTCGTTCCTCGGGCTGTCGGTCATACCCGATCTGCGCATCACCGATCACGGTCTGATCGACGTGAACCAGTGGTCGCCCATTCCGGTCGGCCTCTAGTCGCCCGACCCGCATTCGATCAGCGGCGCGCCAGGCGCTCGAACACGCCGATGAGCTGAGTGATCAGCACGGCCACCAACACCGACGTCGTTGCGACGGTCCAGATCATGCCGTAGTCGAGTCGCCCGCGCGATTCGTTGAGCAAATTGCCCAAACCGTTTCCGGTGGCCAGATACTCGGCGATCATCACGCCGAGCAAGGCGCGAGGAGCGGCCAGTCGGGCCGCCGTGGCGAGCGCGGGCACCGAGCCGGGAAGCCCGACGTACCTCAACGCGCTGATGCGACCACCTCCGCTCACACTCACCACGTCGACAGCGGCCGGCGACACCGAAGCCAGGGCCTGACTGATCGTCACGAACGACGGGAAGAAGGTGACCGATACGCACACCACCACGGTGGCCAACACGTCACGTCCGAAGATCAACACGATGAGTGGCGTGAGCGCCGGAAGGGGCATGGTCTGCGAGATGAGAGCGAAGGGCAACACACTTCGACCCAAGGTGGGTTTGAGCTGCAGGATCACGGCCAGGACCAGGGCGGCCAACAACCCGCACACCAAGCCCAAGAGGGCGAGCGGAAGTGTTTCCCGATAGGCGTCGAACAATCGATCACGAGTCGCCGCCGCCCGCGGATCACTCGTCAGATACTTCACGACGGCCAACGGCGACTTGGCGACGATCGGAGACATGCCGAGCAACTTGAGCGTGACCGCCCACAACCCGAGCACGAACCCGGCCGAGAGGAACACCATGCCGAGTCGACACGGCCACGATCCGGCTTCGGAGCGAACGATCGCCGTGTCGACGGTGGCCGACAACGACGTTCGAGTGAGGCGTTGGGCGATCACGGCGAACATCGCGTAGGCCAACGCGGCCACGATCGTCGCGGTGAGACCGATCCCCCACAGACGCGCCGGGTTGGCCTGGCCCAACGATCCGAGCAAATAGGTGCCAAGACCCCAACGACTGCCACCACCGAACTCGACCAGCAGCGTGCCGAGCAAAGCAGCCGGTGCCGAGATCTTGAACGCGTTGACGATGTGCGGAACCGCCGAACGCCAACGAATCCATCGCGTGACGGCGTACTCCTCTCCCCCCGCCACCCGAACCACGTCGACCAGTCGCGGATCGACCGATCGCATTCCCACGATCGTCGCCACGTAGGTGGGGTAGTACACCGCCATGGCGGCGAGCACGATGCGGGGAATGGTGCCCGAGAACGCGAGCAGAAGCACCGGAACGATGGCGATCAGAGGCATGGCGAAAAGTGACACGCCCACGCCGCGGAACAATGATTCGGCCACGCGCCAACGAGCACTGACCACTCCGACAACGATGGCGATGATGTTGCCGAACACGAAACCGAGTCCGGCCGACTTGAGCGTCACCGAAAGATGCGGTGGGTAATCGGAGCGATCACCCCAGAACTGGCGCACGATGTCGCTCGGCGGGGGCAACGCGCCACCGGCCACCAGTTCCCACTGGCCGAGCGCCTCCCAGACGGCGATGATGATCGCCACCACGAGGGCACCGCGTGCCACCCGAGCCCACGTCATCAGCGAGTACTGACCCCGGAGTGCAAGAGATCCGACAAGTGGTCGGCCAACTGATGGAACTCGGGCGTGCGCAGGAGTTCGGGTTGCCGCGGACGTTCGAACGGCACATCGACGATTTCGACGATGCGACCGGGCCGGGCCGACATCACGGCCACGCGATCGGCGAGGAACACTGCTTCTTCGATCGAGTGCGTGACGAGCACCGTGGTCGGCCGTCGATCCGACCAGATGCGCTGAAGTTCGAGATTCATGGTTCGACGAAGGATTTCGTCGAGTGCACCGAACGGCTCGTCGAGCAAGAGCAGATCGGGTTCGGTGACGAGCGCACGAGCAATGGCGGCGCGTTGCCGCATTCCGCCCGACAACTGTCCGGGCAGCGCATTGGTGAAGGCCGACAGTCCGACCAGCTCGATCAATCCGGCGATGCGTTCCTCGTGATCACGCACCGACTGACCCGAGACCTGCAAGGGCAGCGCGACGTTCTTCACGACCGAGCGCCACGGCAGCAATGCCGGATCTTGAAAAGCCACACCCAGTCGACCGGCGCGTCGCAATTCCCCCGGAGGGCGACCGTCGATCGACAGCGTGCCGGCATTGGGCTCGTCGAGCCCCGCCAACAGACGCAACAACGTCGACTTGCCGCATCCCGAGGGTCCGATCAAGGCGATGAACGAACCCACGGGTGCCGACAGCGACACGTCGCTCAGGGCATGAACGACATCACCGTCCAACTCGAAGGTGCGCTCCACGTTCGAGACGTGAAGCGCACCTCCATGCGACGAGTCGGCTTGCGACAAGGTCAGACTTCTTCCAACAACGTGGTGTCGAACATGTCGCGTGATCCCTTGATGCCGATCTCGGCCAAGGCGGCCAAGTTGGCCTCGATGCCCTCTTCGGTCATCGAGAAGATTCCACCCGCAGCCTCCATCAACGGCTTCTGCGCCGTGTTGAAGAAGACTTCGTTGGCGATCGTGCGACCGGTTCCCTTGAAGTAGGACTCCTCGAACTCCGGCGGATACTTGGCCGGATCCTTGAAGTTCTCGACCCAACCCTGACGGCTGGCCCGCAACCACTTCACGATCTCCGCGCGGTTGTTCTTCAGCGCATCCTTGGTCACCACGACGGTGTCGTTGTAGATGGTGAAGCCGTAGTCGTAGAGCAGGAACGACGTGGCCGCCTCGCCTGCTTCTTCGATGGTGTACGGCACGTTGGTGGTGAAGTCGATCGACGCGTCGATCTCGCCCTGCACGAGCGGGGTCGGGTCGTAGGCGTAGGGAACGATGTTGACGTCGTCCTTGTTCACGCCGCTCAACTTGAGCATGGCTTCCACCGACACGGTGTTGGCCGGCGGAACCGCCAGTGTCTTGCCCACCAGATCCTGCGGGGAGTTGATGGGGTTCTTCTTCAGGCTCACGACACCGATCGGATTCTTCTGGTACTGAGTACCGACGATCACGAACGGGGCGCCGTCGTTGACGATGGCGTTGATCGTGCTGTCGGGGGTCGTGAGGGCCAACGGCGACTTGCCCGACAAGAGGCTGCTCTCGGGAATGACGTCGGGACCACCGGGGAGGTAGTTCAACTTCAAGCCCTGCTCGGCGTAATACCCCTTGTCCATGGCGATGAAGTAGCCCATGAACTCGGCGTCGTTGATCCAGGCGGCCTGCATCGTGAAGTCGGTCGTGCTGCCCGAACCACCCGAGGCACCACTCGATTCACTGTCGTCTCCACCGCATGCGGCGAGAATGGCCGGCAACGTCATGGCACCGGCTCCGGCGGCCGACATGCGAACCAGCATTTGTCGGCGGGTGTACTTGGTCATGTTGTTCCTTTCGGTTAAAGGGTGGAGGACAACCACCGGTCAGAGTTGCTGTTCCTTCATGAGGGCGCGAAGTTCAGCAACGATGCCCAATCGTTCGAACTCTGTGCCCGGGATCATCTCCCAATAGACCTGTCCACGCTGACGAGTCGTCTGGTCGATATGTATGGAGCGGGTGGGAGTGACCACCCAATCGACAGCGACGTCATGCCGTTCGGCGGGCATGACTTCGTTGACGAACTGACAGTCGTGGACGACGTCGACCACGACTGACGACTGATCGGTGAGGCCGAGTTCACTGAGAACTGCCCACTCGAAGTCGAAATATCCGTGTCCCTTGCCGAAGCGGACACCGTTGCTGCTCACGGCACTACCACCCGTGACGAGAAGTGAGAACGCCTGGCCACGACGGAGTTGGTCGAGGCTGAGGGGTGCGGCGTAGCGATCGAAACCGTCGAGTGTGGCGGCGTAGCGGTGGTCGGAGACCGGAATCGTGGCCGGATCGAGTTGGTAGAACCCGCGCACGATTCCGTACGTGGTCATGACGAAGGGAACACCACGGCTGATCAATTTGAAGCGCAGATCTTCGAGGCAGTTGTCGGGTGTGATGAAGACACGTCGGTCTCCCCTTTTCACCAGAGCGTCCATGTCGAGAACACGATCGGAGCACTTCTCGCTGCCTTCGAAGTCACAGATGAAGCTCGAGAAATCCCAGTGGAATCGGGAGTCAGGACGCGCAACCTTGGCCAGTTCGGCCCAGATGCGCTCGCGGTATGTCTCGGTATCGACGGTGGTCACACGATTCTCCTCAAGGTTTGGGGCGCCTTGTTCTTGGCCGACGTCGATGATCCCCACACCTGGATCATTCGGCTGTTGGTGGCGATGAAGTCGATCAAACAGTCGTGGGCGGCCTCCACGACCTCGTCGACGATTTGGCACTCATGAACGAGAGCAACCACGGGAACGGCGGTCGACACGAGACCGAGTTGTTCCAGCATCGTCCATTCGAGGGCCAGGTAACGCTGGCCACCGCCGATGTGTCGGCCGTCAGTGGTGGCAGCCGTCGCACCGGTGACGATGAGGTCGACGTTGCCGAAACGTCGAAGGTCGCCAGGTCCGAGCGCCACGCCGTACGACTCCATACCGTCCAACGATGCGGCGTGGCGAAGATCGGATCGCGACAACACCGATCCGTTCAGGTGCACGAAGCCACGGCGAAGTCCGTAAGTGGGAACCAGCACACTCTTGCCCGCCGAGAGTGCTTCGAATCGCAGGCGTTCGACACTGTTGTCGGGAGCACAGAACACGCGTGACGCCGACGCCCACTCGCCCAGCGCCATCACTCGCCGCGTCGCTTCCTCGGAACCGAAGAAGTCGGGAACGAATTCTCGCAAGTCACGATCGAATCGGGAATCGGGAATCGCCACGTGCTTCAAGCGCTCCCACACCACGCGGCGAACACGTTCTTCTTGATTGACGAACGTTCCACGTCCTTGTTCGGCCGACAACAAGCCTTCACGCACGAGATCGTCGATCGCGCGTCGCAGAGTGCCGCGACTCACGTCGAACATCTCCATCAATCGAGGTTCGGTGGGAAGCGCCGAGGTGTCGTCGAGGGCACGGCCGAGCACCATTTGCGTCAGCTCGTGGCGGACCCGCGCGTACAGCGGTTGATCCCCCGTTTTCCCCCGTTCCTCACCCACGGTCGGGACTCTAGACCAAATTCGTCTAGACGAATATTGACAAAATGTGAAGTGGTTGTTTCCGAATCGTCCGCCTCCGACCGGGGCCTTTCCCCTGCTAGCGGGCTCAGCCGAGGTCGAGTCGGTACTCCACGGCGTCGACCGCCAGGCCGTTGTCTCGAGAGGCCAGCGGCAAGGCCCGGGACACCGTGAAACCGCACGTCTCGACCGTGCGCCGTGAGGGCACGTTGGCTTGGGCGATGTTGGCCGTGAGCGCCACCACCCCGCCGAGCGCTCGCAACTCGTCGATCACCGCCCGCACCGCACCCGACGCTGCACCACGACCTCGTCCCCACGGGGCCACCCAGTAGCCGAACGACGCCACACCGTTCTCGACGGTGTGCACTCCGATCATGCCGACTGGCCGCTCACCACCCAGGTCGATCACCCAATTGCGGAACTCGCCGGCTCCGTCCCGCACGAACGACTCGGCGTGCTCTCGCAGGTACGGCCGCGGCACGAGAGTCCAGCGCTGGATCTCGGCGTCCTGACATGCCTCGTAGATCCAGCCGGCATCAGTGAGTTCAAGCGACCGCAACACGTCTCCAGGTTCGCACATGTCCCTCGACAGATCACGGTGATAGCTGGGACTTGGCGGCGCGCACCCCGCCGAAGCTGGTTATGTTGAAGGAACCGGTGGATTGACGACTCGGGATGAACTGAGGATCATCTCGTGCACCGACAGGCGGCGTCGCAAGGCGCCGCCTTTTCCTTTGGCGTTCTGGGTCCAAAAACCTACCCCTGGTGTCCGATTACGGACCCAGATCGCCAAGGGTGGCGTGGTGGTTGGCGCCGAGCACGACGCACAACAGCTCGTGCAACATGCGCGACGTCGCACCCCACACGGTCTCGTCTTCCAAGTGGAAGAAGAACATCGCCCGCTCGACCGAATCTTCGCCCGTGAAGTTCCACCACTCCCACGAGAACGTGTCGTCACGCACCAATTCCGCCAACGGCACCCAGAACGCGCGGTCGACTTCCACGTCGTGCAACACCAACGGCGGATGAGCGGCCACCACACCCACCACCGGCACGATGAAGCTGCGACTCACGAACGTCGACAACGGCGACAGCCGCCCCACCACCGAGACCGCCGCGGGATCGACGCCGACTTCTTCCCACGCTTCGCGCCGAGCTGCTTCGAGCAATCCTTCATCCGCATCGACGCGCCCACCGGGAAACGAGATCTCCCCTTTGTGACTGTTCAGCGT
>JBEDFW010000063.1:0-5040 GCA_041174985.1 Actinomycetota bacterium
TACAACGCCCGCACCTCGGCGGTGGCCTCGGCGTGCGTGGTGGCGATCGCCTCTCCGATGGCGATGGCCCGGGTCAACAGTTCGTCGTGCGGGACGACTTCGACGACGAGTCCCCAGTCGAGGGCGGTTCGTGCGTCGACGAATTCTCCGGTGAGGCTCATGTATCGCGCACGAGCCGGGCCGATGAGTCGTGGGAGTACGACGGTGAGACCCCATCCCGGCACCATGCCGACCTTGGTGTGAGTGTCGGCGAAGCGAGCGCGATCGGACGCGATCAGGAAGTCGCACGCGAGAGCGATCTCGAATCCGCCGGTCACCGCTGCACCGTTGATGGCTCCGATCACCGGTACGCGGGTGGGAGGCAGCGCCGTCCAATAACCGGGATGCGGGTTCTCGCCCTTCTTCTCGCCGCCGTCGACGTCGCGTCGATCGAAGCCGGCGCAGAACGCCGGATCAGCTCCCGTGAGAACGATCGCGCGAACGCCCGGGTCGGCGTCGGCTTCTCGAATCGCGCTCGGAAACGCCGCATTGAGTCGGGCGTCGAGGGCGTTACGAGCCGCCGGTCGATTGAGGGTCACGACGGCGACCGCTCCGTGACGTTCGGTGATGACGACGGGGTCCGCCGATCCCGACGAGGTGGGCGAGTCGTTCACGATCTGACAGAGTGTCAGATGGAGCGGGTCGAATCCAGACCCGACGAGGAGGCGAGACGTGAAGTTCTGGTGCGCGACGGCGTTCATGAAGACCAAACAGCTCGTTCACATCGCGCAATTGCTCGACGAGGCCGGTTACCACGGTCTCATGGTCAGTGATCACCTCGTGTATCCGAAGAATCTTCAGTCGAAGTATCCGTACTCCCCGCATCCCGACGGACGACCGATCTGGGACCCCGAGACAGCGTGGCCCGATCCGTGGGTGCTCATCGGCGCCATGACGAGTGTGACCAAGCAACTCAACTTCACGACCAACATCTACGTGGCCGGACACCGTCCGCTCCTGCAGTTGGCCAAGGAGATCTCGACGGCCGCTGTGCTGTCCGACGGTCGAGTGGCTCTCGGCGCGGGCGCCGGATGGATGAAAGAGGAGTTCGATCTGCAAGGTCAGGACTTCTCGAATCGCGGCAAGAGGCTCACCGAAATGATCGAGGCGTTGCGCGCACTGTGGTCCGAAGGATGGGTCGAATTCCACGGTGAGTACTACGACGTTCCGTTGGTGACGATGGAGCCGACACCGCCCAAGCCGATTCCGATCTACGTGGGCGGACACACCGACGCCGCGCTACGTCGCGCCGCGAAAGTGGGCGACGGATGGATCGGTAATGCCTACCCGTGGGACGAGGCCGCCGGTCACATCGCGAAACTGAAGGGCTTCTTGCGCGAATACGGACGCGAGAACGACGACTTCGAGATCATCTGCGGCCTGTACGCGATGCCGAACGCCGACTTGTACAAGCGCGCCGAGGAAGAGTTGGGCATGACCGGCACGTTGTGCATGCCGTGGGCGCTCGGTAATCCGTCGGTCGGTGATCACGCCGGACTGACCGAGATGTCGGCCGCCTACAAGCCCTTCATCGACGACTTCGCCGTCAACGTCGTGTCGAAGTGTCAGTGACCTCGACTCAGCCGGGCCACACGATCGACTGCATCTCGGTGTAGCAGAGCAGCCCGAAGTCGCCACCGTCGCGACCCACGCCGCTCATCTTGAATCCGCCGAACGGCGCCTCGTGATTGCGCTGCGCGGTGTTGATCCCCACGTTGCCGCTGCGGAGCTGTCGGGCCAGGCGATAGGCGCGGTCCGAATCCTGCGAGAACACGTAGTCGTAGAGACCGAATTCGGTTCCGTTGGCGATGGCGAGTCCTTCTTCTTCGTCGTCGAACGGCACGACCACGACGACCGGTCCGAAGATCTCCTCCTTGACCGGGGTCATGTCGGGCCGACAGCCGGCGAGAAGTGTGGGGGCCACGTAGTAACCGCGTTCCATGTGCGCGGGACGACGACCGTCGACGACGATCTCGGCTCCTTCGGACGCGCCGGCGGCGATGTACGACTCGATTCGGTCGCGCTGCACGGACGAAATGACCGGACCGACGAGAGTGTCGAGCTCGGTCGGAGCACCGACTTTCAGATGCGGTGCGACGTTCGCCAACGCCGACACCAGTTCGTCGTAACGCGAACGGTGCACGATGGCGCGGGTGGGCGCGGTGCAGATCTGACCACTGTGGAAGGCCCAGACGCTCTGGATGGCGCCGACCGCTTTGGCGACATCGGCATCGTCCATCACGAGAGCGGCACCCTTGCCGCCCAGTTCGAGCAGTTGGCGCTTCATGCTCGTGGCGCCGGCCTGCATGATGCGCACCCCCACGGCGGTCGAACCGGTGAACGACACCATGTCGACGTCGGGTGATGTGGTGAGCGCAGCGGCCGGTTCGGGCTTCGACGACGTGACGATGTTGATGACGCCGGGTGGGAAACCGACTTCGTGCATGATCTCGGCGAGTTCGATCACGGCGAGCGGATCCTGGGGAGCCGGCTTCATGACCACGGTGCAACCGACGGCGAGCGCGGGAGCGATCTTGCCGGCCATGTTGACGACCGGGAAGTTGTAGGGCGAGATGCACGCCACCACACCGACCGGTTGGCGCTGGACGACACCACCGATGAGTCCGCCCGGTGCGAGCGGCGTGGCCTGCATCGGAGACGGCGGAAGCGGAATGTCGAGACTGCGGGCCGCACTGCGGGCGTAACGCTCGAAGCGTTCGATGGCGACCGGGACCTGCATCCTCGAACCGACCTGCGCAGTCGCGCCGGTCTCGCTGATGATGAGCGGGACGAGATCGGGCTGTCGCTCACGGAGACGATCGGCCACCGCCTGGAGGAGGCGGGCCCGCTCGGCCGGGGGAGTACGCCACCACTTCGGGAAGGCTCGTTGGGCGGCGCGGGCGGCGTCGTTCGCCTGCTGCACCGATGCTTCGGGGGCGTATCCCACGATCTCTTCGGTGGCCGGATTCACCACGGCGGACGTGCCCTCGGCGCCATCCACCCACTGGCCGTCGATCAGCATTCGATAGCGCTTGTTCTCTGATGCGGTCATGGTCGTGCCCCCTGGATCGGTCCGTCGCCCAGGCTACAATCTGACGAGTCGTCAGATTTCATCGTCGTCCGTCCGCCCGACGGTCGGCGGACCTGGGAAGCGGAGACTGCCATGCTCGACATCCTCATTCGCGGTGGACACGTCATCGACGGGACCGGAGCGCCGGCGCGACGTGCCGACATCGGTGTGAAGAACGGGCGCATCGTCGCCATCGGGTCGATCGATGAAGCGGCGGCCGAAGTGATCGAGGCCGATGGGCTCATGGTGACCCCCGGCTTCATCGATCCGCACACGCATTACGACGCGCAGCTCTTGTGGGATCCGACGGCGAGTCCGTCGAGCGTTCACGGTGTGACCACCGTGATCGGCGGGAACTGTGGCTTCACCCTCGCGCCGTTGTTGCCCGGCGACGCCGACTATCTCCGCAAGATGATGTCGAAGGTCGAGGGGATGCCCCTCGCCGCTCTCGAGAACGGAACCGATTGGTCGTGGGAGACCTTCGCCGACTACCTCGGTCGACTCGAGGGTCGCGTGGCCGTCAACGCCGGTTTCCTCGTGGGTCACTGCGCCATTCGTCGTTACGTGATGGGGGCCGAAGCGGTCGGAGGCGAGGCCTCGGCCGAACACATCGGTGAGATGCGACAGGAACTCGCCCGGGCTTTCGAAGCCGGTGCGCTCGGATTCTCGTTCACCAACAGCACGTCGCACAGTGACGGTGACGGCGAGCCGGTTGCGAGCCGTTGGGCGACACACGACGAGCTCATCGCGTTGTGCGAAGAGACCGGCCAGCACGAAGGAACCACCCTCGAAGGGATCGTGCCGGGTTGCCTCGATCGTTTCGCCGACGACGAGATCGAACTGCTCGGACGCATGAGCGCGGCGGCCAATCGTCCGATGAACTGGAACGTGCTCACGGTCGACTCGCGTGAACCCGATCGCGTGCCGCGCCAGATCTCGGCGTTCGATCGCGCCGCGCAACTCGGCGGCAAGGTCGTGGCGCTCACGATGCCGGTTCAGGTTCCGATGAACATGAGTTTCCTGAACTTCTGCGGACTCTGGTTGCTCCCCGGCTGGCAGCAGATCCTCGGCGTGCCGGTGCCGGTCCGCATCGAGCGCCTGCGCGACGCCGACACGCGCCTGTCGCTCCTCGAGAAGAGTCAGTCACCCGAGGCCGGCGTGTTCCGCCGTCTCGCCGATTGGGGCGAATACGTCATCGGTGACACTTACTCCGAGGCCAATCGTGGACTGTCGGGTCGAGTGGTTCGTGAGATCGCCGCCGAGCGAGGGACCAGCAACTTCGGCACGCTGCTCGACATCGTGATCGCCGACGACCTGCGAACCATCCTGTGGCCGATCCCGCAGGACAACGACGACGAGTCGTGGCGTATGCGCGCCGAATTGTGGCAGGACCCGCGGGCGATCATCGGAGGTTCCGACGCCGGGGCGCACCTCGACCGCATGTGTGGGGCGCCGTATCCGACGCGGTGGATCGCCGACTGCCTGCGTGGTCGCAAGTTGGTGTCGGTCGAGCACGCCGTGCGCATGATGACGAGTGCGCCGGCCAAGTTGTTCGGTCTCGTCGACCGCGGCGAGATCCGTGAGGGTGCTCACGCCGATCTGGTGGTGTTCGATCCGACGACGATCGGTTCGGAGGACGCTCGATTGGTGACCGACCTGCCTGGCGATTCGTCGCGACTCACGGCCGGATCGTTCGGTGTGAAAAAGGTGCTGGTGAACGGAACGGTGATCGTGGAAGACGGTGTGGCGAATGGACGCACGCCGGGAACGGTGCTGAAGTCCGGCCGCGACACCTACACCGTCACCGCCCACTAACCCTTACTTTTCGCCCACTCTGTAGCGCAGACAGCTTCCAGGAGTAGGGAGCGCTACAGAGTGGGAAGATTTTGGTGGAATCAGTGGGGGAGCAGTTGTTTCTCACGGATTTTCGA
>JBEDFW010000064.1:0-8029 GCA_041174985.1 Actinomycetota bacterium
CAAGGATGTCGACGACCTCACTCGGCGAGCCGGCATCTCGCCGACTCACACCAAAGTGAGTCCCGGACACCCCAAGATCGTCGAACTCACCGGGCCCCCGGCCGAGCGACGCATGCGGAAGGTACCTGTGACCCAGCCCACTCAACCGTCACGACCCAAGCGTGTGTCGCAGTCCGGGCGTCCGTCTCGACCGAATGCGTCGACTCCGACCGGTGGTGGTCAACGCTCCCGATCGCGGTCACGTTCTCGCTCCCGCTGAGTCATGGCACGCGTCGCCCGCACCAAGAATGGCCACCCGCCCAAGGTCTGCGTGACCTGCGGACGGCCCTTCGAGTGGCGCAAGAAATGGGAACGCGATTGGGAGAACGTCCGCTTCTGCAGCGATGCGTGTCGGAGCGGAAGAAACAGCCACACGGACGACTAATCAATCGCCCCCGTCGACATCAGCCATCGACACCGCCGTTCCCGCTGGTACCGAAGGAAGTCGGCGCGTTGCGAGCCAAGTGAGCACGACGAATGTGACTGAGCCCCACAGGGCAAGACTCACGCCACCCCACACGTAGAGCGCACCACTGAGCAGCGTGCCAACCAAGCGACCGGCTGCGTTGGCCGAGTAATAGAAGCCCACGTCGAGCGCCACCTGATCGTCGTCGGCGAACGCCAGCACCAGGAACGAGTGCAACGACGAGTTGAGAGCGAACACCACGCCGAACACCACCAACCCGCCCACGATTGCGCCGGGGATTCCCCACTCGAGACTCACCAGCACCGCAATCATCGTGCACACCACGGCCAACACCAGGGCCCAGGTCTTGGTGGCTCGACTCTCGTCGGTCACTCGTCCGCCGGCTGACAACAATTTGGGTGCCGCCGACTGCACGATGCCGTAACCGATCACCCACGCGGCCAGGAAACCGCCCACACTCTCGTGTGACCAGTCCAAATGATCCGCCAGGAACACCGGCACCGCAACCACGAACCAGATGTCGCGGGATCCGAACAGGAAGAAGCGAGCGACCGACAACTTGTTGATGGCCGGCGACTTCGACAGCAACGAGGAGAGTTTCGGCTTGCGCTTGGCCTTCCCGATGTCTTCGTTCAACAACACGACGAGCAACACCACGGTGACCGCAAGTGCTCCGACCATGCTCCACAGTGCGCCGTCGTAACCGAGCCCCGACAAGAGAGCCGAACCCAGGAAAAAACCCACTCCCTTCAAGGCATTCTTCGAGCCGGTGAGGATGGCCACCAACCGGAAGAGTGACCCGTCGCCGGCCACCGTCTTGACCGCACTCTTCGAACTCATCTTGGTGAGGTCCTTCGCCACACCCGACAACGCCTGCATGGCCATCACGAACAGAACCGAGATCCAGCGATCCCACGACGGATCCTCGGCCGTGAGAGCCGACAAAGCCACGATCTGCAACACCAGTCCACCGACCAGCGTGCGGTTGAGACCCCGACGCGCCCCCACCCAGCCACCGAGCAGGTTGGTGAGAATGCCCATGAACTCGTAGGCGAGGAACAAGAACGCGATCGCGACTGCCGAGTAGCCGAGTTCGTTGAAGTGCAGCAGTACCAACATGCGGAGCGCACCGTCGGTGAGGGTGAAAACCCAGTAGCCAGTGGTGACGAGGACGTAGTTGCGCAGTCTCACGAAGTCACCGCACGTCCGACCTTGTCGACCAACTCCACCATGCGGTGGGCGTACCCGAATTCGTTGTCGTACCAGACCATCACCTTCACCAGCCGTCCGTCGATCACCATCGTCGACGGACCGTCGACGATTCCGGATCGTGGATCGTTCACGTAATCGGCTGACACCAGAGGCCGTGTCTCGAACCCCAGGATGCCGGCGAGCGATCCTTCGGAAGCGCCCCGGAGGAGGTCGTTGATCTCCTCGACCGTGACGTCACGCTTCATGGTGAACACGCAATCGGTGAGCGAGGCGTTGAGCAGTGGCACCCGCACGGCCATCCCGTTCAACTTGCCGGTGAGTTCGGGGTAGATGAGGGTGATCGCTGTTGCCGAGCCCGTCGTCGTGGGCACCAGCGAATTGAGCGCCGAGCGTGCTCGCCGCAGATCCTTGTGTGGGGCGTCGACGATCACCTGGGTGTTGGTCACGTCATGAATGGTGGTGATCGCCCCTCGTTCGATTCCGATGTTCTCGTGCAGCACTTTCACGACCGGTGCGAGCGAATTGGTGGTGCACGACGCCGCCGTGACGATGGGGTGGATCGACGGGTCGTACAGGTGATCGTTGCAGCCCATCACCACGTTGAGCACCGACGCATCCTTCACCGGACACGCGACGACGACCGATCGGGCGCCGTTGGTGAGATGAGGCTCGAGATCGGGAACGGTCTTGAACTTGCCGCTCGACTCGATCACGACGTCGACACCGAGTTCGCCCCACGGAATCGACTCCGGTCGGGAATGTTCGGTGAACGTCACTGGCCGGCCATCGAGAGCGAAACGGTCACCATCGGCCGTCACCCTTCCGCCGTAACGACCGTGCACGGTGTCGAACTCCAGCAGGTGGGCGGCTGCTTCCACGCCACCTTTCACTTCGTTCACATGAACTAGTTCGAGATCGGAGTGCTCACGGAAAGCCCGGGCCGCCAAACGACCCATACGACCGAATCCGTTGATTCCCACGCGGGTGACCATGATCAGGACTCCTTTTCGCTCGCAGAACCGTTCAGAGCGCCGATACGTCGACGCAGATCGCGTATCACTTCGTCGAACTGCGCGGCGCGACCACCCCGAACCGGATCAGGAATCGACCAGTGCAACCAGTTCTCGCCCGGTTCAAGTTCTTCGTGAGCCTCGTCGCACACCGTGACCACCAACGATGGTCGATCCCGCACGTCCGACAGATTCTTGGGGACTTCGTCGTCGAGTCGTAGCCCGGCCCGACGCGCCGCTGCGAGTGCTCCTGGGTGAATGCGGTCGGCCGGATGGGTGCCGGCAGAATCTGCGGACCCGGCGCCGGTCGTGCGCCACAGGGCAGCTGCCAGCTGACTGCGCGCCGAATTGCGCGTGCACACGAACAGCACCCGACGGGGACGGCCCGCACTTCCGGATGCGGGGAGCAACGACGAGAACGAATCGTCGACGAGTTGTACGTAACGTCGCCGCCCGTCACCGGACGAGGTGACTCGCCGCACGAGAGCGGCCCGTTCGAGCACCCGTAGGTGATGGGCGACCAGGTTGGAGTCGAGTCCCAGTTGCTCGGCGATGTCGCCCGGCGAGAGATCGGAGAGCCGGAGCAGATCGACGATCCGCAAGCGAGACGCGTCGCCCAGGGCGGCGAAGGCGCCCGCTCGTTCGTCCACGTTCACGAGGAGAAGAATATGTCTCAATGATCATTGAGACATATCGGATGCGATGAACTCGGGGTGAATTCAACCGAGCGAATGAGGTCGACCGATGCGAACCGCCACGCCCGGAGAGCAACGAACGTGCGGGACACCGGTCGGAGTCGGCAGACCCGCCGCCTCCACGAGGGCCGTGTCGGCCCGCACCAACTCGGCTGATCGCAACGGCCACGGTTCGTGGTCGACCGCCGCATAGCGCACGCCGCGCCGCGTACGTGAATACAGACCCCAACGAGCGGTCAGGAAGTGGTCGAGTTCGTCGGGCTCGATCGGGCCACCAGGACGAAGGACGATCTCGATCGGATCAACTGATGTCGGCCAACGACGACGAACTTTCGTGGTCCACTGCTCATCGGTGACGACATGACTCGCTCGTCCCCAGCAATACGGCAGACGATACGTGAGACGGGCAGTGAAAGCCGGAAGCAGTCGATTGACGTCGAGAGAGAAGAACCACACACCGGGTCGACCGTCACGAATCACGTAGGTGCGCACGTTGATCTCGGGGAACGATCCGAGATACGGCACCGCAGGTCCGTGCGGCAGGCCGATCCCGCGCATGGAGAACGGGATCAGGCCGACCCAAGCCGATCCGTCGTAGGTGTCGACCGTCAGTTCAGGAGGCAAGAGCGCCTGGACGACCGCCCGGTCGTAGCGCCAGTGCACGTAAGCGAGATCGCGCCACTCCTGTCGCATGACAGCGACGCGCACCGGATCGGGGCACGACGGTGAAAAGGATCTCGCCATCGGGTCAGACTACGGACAGAACGTCAATGCGCCGAGAGGTTCGCCCGAAACTGCATCTCGGCCAGACGGTCGCGATCGGCTTGCGACAACTCGGTCAGACGTTCGAGCGTCACCGATTCGATGCCGGCGGTACAGGCGAAGTGGTGCCGATACGGGCCTACCGGTGCACCCGTGTCACAACCCACGTCGAACGTCTCGCCACTCATCGAGAACACGATCGGCACCGTCTTGTCGATACGAGCCGACTCGTGGGCGACACCGTCGACCGTCAGATACAGCGTGCCACCAGCGCCGAGTCCACCGTCGTAGTCGAATTCGACGACGATCCGGTGCCGTCCCACCGACAAGGGTTCGCCCGCAATCGTGGTGAACACACGGCCGAAGAGGTTGTAGAGAAAGCGTGGACGGCCGGAATCGAGATACAGCGTCCAGCCGGCAAGGTTTCCTCCTTGACAGCAGATGACACCTTCATCGGATTCGGTGCCGAGAACGATCTCGGCACTGATCCGGAACGAGCAATTCTTCAGATTGACGACGATCGGCTCAGGAATTCGAACGTGCGAGCGGTTGTACGTCATGGAAGTGAACCCACCCAACGCCGAAGGAACCACGGCATCAGGATGTCGCCCCGGCATCGGATCACGGAGCGGGTACACGTTGCATCGGCGTGCTTCGTGATCGAACACCTCGAGGAGTTCGGCCAACTTGTCGGGATGGTTCTCGGCGAGGTCGACACTCTGTGAGAAATCCGACGAAATGTCGTAGAGCTCCCATTTCTCCTGCGGTCCATCGAAGGGCATCGGAACGAATCTGATCCATGGTGGACGGCCGTGATAGCACGACGCCATCCAGCCCTCGTGATAGATCGCCCGATTGCCGAGTATCTCGAAGTACTGGGTCGTTCGCTCACTCGGTGCCTGCGGATCGTCGAAGGAGTACGCCATCGACACACCGTCGACCGGATCCTGTGCGACACCGTTCACTTCGGACGGTCGCTCGACTCCGATCACCTCGAGCAAGGTCGGCCACACGTCGACCACGTGATGGAACTGCGATCGAAGGCCACCGCGATCGGAGATTCGGCGCGGCCATCTCACGACCATCCCGTTTCGTGTGCCGCCGAAATGCGAGGCCACCTGCTTCATCCACTGGAACGGTGAGTCGAGCGCCCAGGCCCACCCGATGTTGAAGTGGTTCTCGCAAGTCGCCGAGCCGAAGTCGTCGATGTGCTCGAGCAACCACTCCGGATCCTCGGGCTGACCGTTCTGGAACGCCGGTGCCGCCCATGCTCCGTGCACGGTTCCTTCGGCCGAGGCTCCGTTGTCGCCGGTGATGTAGACGACGATGGTGTCGTCGGCGATTCCCAACGCGTCCAGGTGGTCGATGACACGCCCGATGTGATGGTCGGTGTGGGCGAGAAAGGCCGTGAAGACCTCCATGAGACGCGACGCCACCGGCTTGTAACGGTCGGGGTACTCCTCCCACGACGGGATTCCCTCCGGACGAGGAGTGAGTCTGGTCGCCGGAGGAATCACGCCCGTGGAGATCTGCCGTTGGTAGATCTCCTCGCGCAGGGCATCCCAGCCGTCGGCGAAACGACCGCGGAACTTCTCGATCCATTCCTTCGGAACGTGGTGCGGAGTGTGCACGGCCGGAGTGGGCAAGTAGAGGAAGAAGGGTTTTCCCGGTGACGACGTCCGCACGCGATCAATCCATTCGATCGAACGATCGACGAGGTCTTCGGTGAGGTGATAGTCGTCGCGTTCGAGATACGGCATCACCGGCGTCGTCTGGTCGTAGACCGGCGGCTCGTACTGCGACGACTCGGCATTCAGGATCCCGTAGAAGCGATCGAAGCCCATGCCGGTGGGCCAACGGTCGAACGGGCCCGCCGGACCCACTTCCCACGTGGGAGTGAGATGCCACTTGCCGAAACATCCCGTGGCGTATCCGTTCTGACGAAGGATCTCGGCGATCGTCGCCGTCGACTTCGGAACCACGCTGTCGTAGCCGGGAAACGTGTTGGCGTTCTCGGGAATACCACCCATGTGTGCCACGTGATGGTTGCGACCCGTGAGGAGAGCGGCGCGAGTGGGTGAGCACAGCGCTGTGGTGTGGAACTGGTTGTATCGCAGTCCCTCATCGGCCAGTCGATCGCAGGTCGGCGTGGGTACCGGGCCACCGAACGTACTGAACGATCCGAATCCGACGTCGTCCAACATGATGACGACGACGTTCGGAGCACCCGCAGGGGCGGTTGGCACGTTCATCCGTGCCGGTTGTGCATCGACCATGAGACGATCGATGCGACCCTGGAACGGTTGCGACGGCCGCGGCAATTTGGTCATGTGCGTCCCCTCAGACCCGGCACCTCGAACACTGCGAGTGCCCGCGACACGATCCGACCGTCACCGGTGATCACCACATCCCCGTTGGCGAGGCAGTCGTCGAGCGTGACCTTCCCGTCGAGCAGACGTGCCCACGTGGGATACGTCACGGTGACGGAATGTCGAGCGCCCGATCCGTCGGTGCGCACCGAGACACAGTTACGCAGATGCAATCCGACGACCACCGTCCCGAAGTCGATGGTGAAGTGCACGTCGAGACCGACCGCTCGCTCGGGGTCGACCAGTACTCGAAGAAGATCAACCGATGCTTCGGGTGACATGTCGAGAATCTGCTGCTCGCGCAGACGATGTCGGCGCAGGCGTTCGAGACTTTCCGTTCCGTCGATGTCCCGCGCACGTGTCAGACACCAGTTGCGAATGTTGGCCGCCGAGGTGCGGTAAGCGATGGTCCGCAGGACGTCGGCCATCAGACGGCGATCGTCGTCGGTCGAATCATTCGACCACGTCAGCCACGAACTCATCTCGAGCGCCCAACGCAGATCATCGTCGTCCATCGCACGCCGCACCCGATCGCGTACGGCGTCACGTCCACCGAATCCTTCGACCATTCGGTCGGCACGTTCGACCGGAGGCAGCGGAAAGAGGTGGCCCGGATCGTCGTCGAACCACCCACGAATGCCGGTGTAGATCTGTCGAACGTGGTGTTCCACGAGGCCGTAGTGCTCGGTCGTGTAGTAGTCGGATTCGGAGTCGGGAGGAAGTTCCACCAAGTGAGCGATCTCATCCATGGTGTGTCCTCGGTTCATGAGGCGCACCGTCTGGTCCCACATGAGTTGAATGGTGTCGCGATACTTGGTGACCCGCCGACGGATCTCGTCACGCCCACTCAGTGACGGACCGTGCGTACACACCAGGTGCTCGGGCTCGAGAGCGAGCAAGCGGTCGATGCCCGGAATCATCACCTGAGGATTTCGATATTCCTCGCCGCGGATCGCGTAGACGTTGAACACCAACGGCCACACGTTGTTCTGCACGGCGACACCGAGGTCGGGAAACCAGACCGTCAGCGAATCATCGGCGTCGGATGGGGCGAGGTCGAAATCGACCCGCAGTCCGGCGATCGTCGTCGACTCACCACCGTTCAATTCGACGGTGGGAGCAAGATGCCCCTGGGTGAAAGGGCGATGGGCCGGATTTCGATAATGGAGTCCGAGTCCGACGTTCACCACACCATCGGGTCCGTCGAGTGGCAGTGAGGTGGCGAATTGCTGCACGAGGCCTCGGGCGTAGGCCGGCCCGATCTCGTTGGCGGCTCGCGCCCGATTGATCGGAATACGGCGGTGGCCGAAAATCGGCACGTCACGCCCGAAACGATCGGTGATCGCCACCGTGCCGGCCACGTAGTGAAAGTGGGTGTAAACGACGGCCACGACCGGCCGAGACGTGACGGTGGCCAGCGCATCGAGAGCCGCGCTCATTTCTTCGATGCATTCTCCGGTGTCGATGGCGATGATTCCCTCGGGGCCTTCGACGAAGGTCTGGTTCGACAGTCCG
>JBEDFW010000065.1:0-9717 GCA_041174985.1 Actinomycetota bacterium
CGCGTTTGCGGCAAAGACGCTCGCCGAGTTGGGCTACACCGACGTCGTGTCGATGGACGGTGGCTTCGGTCGTTGGAAGGACGAAGGCAAGCCGTGGAAGACGCCGGTCTCGCTGACCGCCGACCAGAAGAACCGCTACCAGCGCCACTTGTTGCTTCCCGAGGTCGGTGTCGAGGGTCAGGCGAAGTTGCTCGGTTCAAAGGTGCTGATGCTCGGTGCCGGCGGTCTCGGCTCACCCGCTGCGTTGTATCTCGCTGCCGCTGGCGTCGGCACCATCGGTGTCGTCGACATGGATGTGGTCGATGCGTCGAACCTCCAGCGCCAGATTCTTCACAACCTCGACCGCGTCGGTGATCGCAAGGTCGACTCCGCGAAGAAAACCTTGACGCTCATCAACCCCGACGTCAACGTCGTCACATACGACACGCGTCTCGATGCCAGCAACATCATGGACATCATCGCCGGCTACGACGTGATCGTCGACGGCGCCGACAACTTCCCCAGCCGCTACCTGTTGAACGATGCCAGCGTGAAACTGGGCATTCCCGTTGTGCACGGTTCGATCTTCCGCTTCGAGGGAATGGTCAGTGTGTTCCATCCACTGCGTGGGCCGACGTACCGCGACATGGTGCCCGAGCCGCCGCCGGCCGAACTCGCGCCGTCGTGCGCCGAAGCCGGAGTGCTGGGTGTGCTGCCCGGCATCATCGGTTCGATCCAGGCACTCGAAACCATCAAGATCCTGCTCGACCTCGGCGATCCGTTGATCGGGCGAATCCTCGCTGTCGACACGACCGAGATGTCGTTCCGGGTGTTCAAGTTGCAGCCCGATCCGTCGAACCCGGTCACCTGGGAGAACCGCGACCGGATCGAAGTGCGCGAGCTCGACGGCCTCTGCGCCCCCTGGCTCTCCCACTGACCCCCCCTTGGTGCTTCTGGTGGCAAAAACGTCTCGTGTTTCGTGCTGAAGTGCCACCAGTTCGGGTGGATCAGGTGTCCGCCGGATGGGGCAGCGTGTCGCGTTCTTGGATGACGACACCGCCGAGAACGCAGGCCATCCCGATCAGATCGACGAACGTCGGCGTCTGATCGAGGGCGATGAAGCCGACCACGGTCGCTGTGACGGGCAAGAGGGCGAGCAACACGCTGAAGCGTCGAACCGGAATGCGTCGTAGCACCGACTGATCGATGCCGTAGCCGATGGCGTTGGAGAGAACTCCGACCAGCACGCACAACAGAAGAATGCGCGGAGAGTCCCAGGCCGGACCACTGCCAGGCGCACCGATCGGTGTGACCACGAGTGCACCGATGATCAGCCCGAGTCCGAGCCCGGCCACACCTCGATCCTGTTGGGCGACGCGTGATCCGATCACGATGTAGGTGGCCCACATGGCCGAGGCCAAGAAGATGAAGAGCAGACCGAGTGGCTCGCCGCTGATCTCGACACCCGAGAGCACCACGACTCCAACAGTGGCCAAACCGAGAGCCAGCGCGTTGCGCGAGGTTCGCGTTCGCGCCGCTGCGACCAGGATCGGTCCGATGAACTCGATCGCCACGCCCTTGCCGAGCGGAAGCCGATCGATCGCGATGTAGAAGAACGTGTTCATGAGTGCCGTAGCCACACCGAACACCGCCATGGCACCGAGATCGGCTCTCGTGAACGGACGGAAGAGGTGACGCCCCGACACGATCACGAGAGCGAGAGCCGCTCCGATGATGCGCAACCAGGCGACCGATGCCGGATCGACCTCGTCGAAGAGTTCGACGGCGATCACGGCGCCGATGTACTGCGACGTGGCGCCGAGAACGAACAGCGCCTCGGGCGAACCCGTGCGCAAGAAGTGGGAAACCGACTTCAGGGGTATCGACTCAGTCGAACAGTTCGGGATCGGTGCGGCAGATCTCCTGCCAGAGCGGCTGGAACTGGAACCAGCCGGCGAGCGAGTGACCGGTCTGCTCGCGCGTGTACACCGCGTAGTCGTGCGGAATCTTCTTCGGTGTTCCGGCTGCCATGGCGAGCAACTGCGCTTGGCACGACCGTTCCATGGAGATGAACCAGTAGGCCGCTTCTTCGACCGTCTGCCCGACGGCGAACAACCCGTGGTTCTGATGAATGGCCGCCTTGCCGCTCGGGAACATCGCCGCCAATTCCTTGCCGGCCTCGACATCGAACACCACGGCGCCACCTTGTTCGGAGATCACACGGTGATCCTCGTAGAAGATGCAGGCGTCCTGGGTGAGCGGATCGAGCGGGATGCCGAGCGAACTGAACGCCTTGCCGTGCACCGAATGGGCATGAGCGGCAGCGATCACGTCGGGGCGTGCAGCGTGTATGGCCGAGTGGATCACGAACGCGGCGCGATTGACCGGCATGTTGCCATGCACGATCTCACCTTGGTGATTGACGAGCAAGAGATCACTCACGCGCATGTGGCGGAACGACAGACCGAACGGGTTCACCCAGAAGTGATCGGTGAGTTCGGGGTCGCGCACGGTGATGTGACCGGCCACTCCTTCGCCGAAGCCGAGCCGACCGAAGATGCGCAGCGCACCAGCGAGTCGCTGTTTGCGGTAGAGACGCTCTTCGTCGACCGACTGGAAGGAGGGGAGCTTCAGAAGATCGGCGTTGCCCATCGCGGCGTTGGCAAGGGCGGAATCGGCCGGGTTCTCGGTGGTCGTCATGACCCTGAGGCTAGATCGCCGGCACGCGAGGACCAGAACGGCTAGAACGAATCCATGCCCGAGATCGCTCCGTCATCGATCGCCCCGACCGCGGCCAATTACGCCCACGCCGTTCTCACCGTCGGAGCCGAACGCCTCCTGCACACGTCGGGTGTCGTACCGATCGCTCCCGACGGATCGGTGCCGACGGCGATCGCCGATCAGGCGACCGTCGTCTGGTCCAATCTGCTCGCCATTCTCGCCGAGGCCGGAATGGCGACCACCGATGTCGTCTCGGTCACCACCTACGTGGTGCACGGACAGGAATTGGCACCGGTGATGGCGGCCCGTGATCGCGCGCTCGGTGGCCATCGAGTAGCGAGCACCCTAGTGACCGTCCCCGCGCTCGCCCGCGCCGAATGGTTGATGGAGATCGCACTCGTCGCCGCGCGCTGACGCCTGGTGCGACGACGCGGATCGCTGGTGATCAGCCGCGCCGAGTGACGAAGGGCGACGGTCGCTCCGGTGCCACTGCCGAGTCGGCGGCCCACCCCACGTACGTGAGCGACAGGATCGTCGAGCCCGATTCGAATCCACAGAACGCCGCGACGTCGTCGTTGGCACCCTGGGGGCAGCTACCCCAATAGGTGGCGATGCCTCGGGCGTTGGCGGCGAGCAGAAAGTTCTGCACGGCCGCCGCCGTCGCGTCGCGGTTCTCGGCCGTGCGGTTCCCCGTGTCGCCAGGAGCACTCGCCATCACCACGACGACCGGAGTCCGGGCGTACTTGGTGCGCGCCTTCTCGATGCGCTGGGGTTCGTCGCCGTGACGTTCCATGGCCGAGGCCACCACGCCGCCGAGTTCGAGGCGAGCGTCACCTCTGACCACGCAGAATCGCCATGGCCATGTGCGCTTATGGCACGGGGCCCACGCCGCCAGTTCGAACAGTTCGTCGAGAATCGAGTCGTCGACGTCGCGGTCGGGTGCGACCTGCATCGACGTGCGACGCGTACGAATGACATCGGCGACGACGTCGAAACGGGAACGATCGGACGAAGCGTTCACGTCACTTCTCGAAGTGGGCGGCCAGTCGCTCGAGCGTGGCCACGATCGACTTCTGATTCTTGTCGAAGGCTCCCGACACCTTGAGAACGATCGGCGACTTGCTGTGGGTCCAGTCGAACTGCTCGGTCACCTTCGTGCCACCGTCGACCGGTTCGAGGATGTAACGCCACACGTGTCCGCCAAAGTGGCGCCAGCCGATTCGCGTGGGTTCGTCGAACTCGACCACTTCATTGGTGATGCGATACGGAAGGCCGATTTTCATGTCCATGCCGAACTTCGCACCGAGCGACAGACGCTCGGGAGCGTTGAGGCGGGCCTGTTGTACCGAACCCGAGCCGTCGATCAACGAATGCTTGCGAGGATCGGCGAGCAGATCGAAGATCTGCTGCGGCGTGGCCTTCACCACTCGGTCGGCCTGGACCACCTTCTTCGGATCGGATGAGAGCATGTCGTTCCTTTCGTTCGGTTCGGTGCAAGAACGTGTCTATCGGGAGGCAGTGGAGGTCAGCCATTGCCGGACGGCGTCGCCGGTACGTCGGCCGGAGAAGAGGGCGCCCTGAATCGATGCGGTGTCGCGATGATCACCACATACGAAGAGACCGTCGCCGAGCGACACTTTCTTCTTCGGCGAAAAGGGCGGTGACTGATCGGGCTGGCCGTGCGCGATGCGGTACGTGCGCAGGTGACGCCACGCCGCGACCGACGGCCCGAACATCGCGGTCAACTGTGCACGGGCGAGATCCTCGAGATCACCATCGACCACGCCGGGGAGCGCGGCGGCCACGAGGTGGCGACCGGCCGGCGCGTAGGACTCACTCACGTTGCTCATGATCGCCACGTTGAGAACCGGACCGAGGCCGTCGCCGTCGAGCACGATCAACTTCGACGAGGTGGGAACCGTCGGGGCGTCGAAGTACACGCACGACACCGAGCGCGACTTCACATCGGAGATGGGTACTAGTCGGCGAGCCACCGGACCTTCGGTCGCCACCACGACTGCTCGGGCGGCGATCGTGGAGCCGTCAGCAAGGGTGACCATCCGCGGCGCGACGGCCCGCACTTCGGTCGAGAGATGAATCGAACCGGGAGCGAGATGCGTGGCGAGTTGTTCGGGCAATTGCTGCATGCCGAGAGCCGGAACGGCGGCGTCACCGTCGGCCAGCATGCGGAACACGACGTCGAACATGCGACGTGAAGCGGTCAATTCCGGATCGAGCTGAATCCCACCGACGAGGGGACGGAAGAACCGTTCGAGCATCGTCGACGAGAAGCCGGCATCGTTGAGGACGCGACGGGTGGTGACGTCGGAGCCACGCAAGAGTGCGGCCGGGTTTCCGTGGCGGACCCGACGGCGCAGGAGCGCGATGCGCGCTTTGTCGAACGGCGATCCGACGGGTGCGAGGGCCGTCGACAACAAAGTGGACGGTCGGCGGAACGGATCGGACACGGTGTGTCCCCGACCCTTCGTCCAGACGAGTGCGCCGGGGTCAAACGACCGCAGATCGAGGGCGGCCACGTCGAACTGTGCGGCCAATTCGGGATACGCGGTGAGGATCACCTGGAAACCACGGTCGAGCCGGAATCCCTCGACTTCATCGGTGCGAACACGGCCGCCCACGGCATCGGCGGCCTCGACGACCCGCGTGTGAACACCAGCCTCGGTGAGCACGCGAGCGGCGGCGAGTCCGGCCAAACCGGCACCCACGACCGCCACGTCGCATTGCGCAGGAAGAGTCACGGCAGCAGTTCTCCGGTCACGACGACGGCGGACGAGCCGTCACTTGGCGAGCAGTGCGCGCAGAGCCGATTCGAGATCGCGGTGCGCGAAGCGGAACCCATCGCGCTCGAGGACCGTCGGCAACACTTTCTGGCCAGTGAAGAGAAGAGCGTCGGCCAACTCGGATCCGAGGAGCAACTTGGGGCCGAACGTCGGCACCGGGAGGAAACTCGGTCGCTTGAGAACGCGGGCCAAGGTCTTGGTGAACTCGGCCTGAGTGGTGGGCTGGGGAGCGGTGAGGTTGACCGGACCTTTCACGTTCGAGGTGAGGAGATGTTCGATCGCCGCGATCTCGTCGTCGATCGAGATCCAGCTCTGCCACTGGCGTCCGGAACCCATGCGTCCGCCGGCACCGAGTTTGAACAAGGGAAGCAACTTCTTCAACGCGCCGCCCTTGCGAGAGAGCACGATGCCGGTGCGAAGATGAGCCACCCGAACCCCGGCGGCTTCGGCCGATGCCGTGGCGGCTTCCCACTGCACGCACACGTCGGCGAGAAAACCCGAGCCGGCCGGAGACTCCTCGGTGAACGTGGTGCTCTCGCTCTCGCCGTAGATACCGATGGCCGAACCCGACAGCAGAACCTTGGGTCCGTCGGACATGCCGGCGAGCGTCGATGCGAGCAGCGCCGTGCTCTTGGTGCGACTCTCGAGGATCTCGCGCTTGTAGTCGGTGGTCCATCGCTTGTCGCCGATTCCGGCACCGGCGAGATGAACGATGGCGTCGACACCTCGCAGCTTGTCGGCCTCGATCGAACCCGACTTCGGATTCCAGGCGATCGAATCGGCGCCCGTCGACGACTGTCGGGTGAAGCGCACGACGCGATGTCCGCGAGCGGCGAGATGATGGGAGAGCGCGGTGCCGATCAGGCCACTCGCGCCGGTGATGGCGATGGAGGTCACGAGCGCAGGCTACGACTGGCGGCCGAAGGGTGCACGACCGGAGTCGATGTGTCGAACGGCTCGTTCAGAGACCTTCGGACGGGTGTCCCTCGGCCATCTTCTCGGCTTCGTCCTCGATGACGATCGGCACCGAGGTGACCACGGTGTGGGGCCGGTACAGAAGGCGGCCCTTCAACTTGAACGCCATCTGATTGTGCAACCACGCCGATCGGCGAGGTGTGACGTTCTCGGGGATCACCACGGTGATGATGTCGTCCTCGGATTCGGCATCGAGCTCGTCGAGATAGGCCATGACGGGCTTGGTGAGTTCGCGGTACGGCGATCGAAGGATCTCGAGCTGGAGCGGGATGTCGTGATCGGCCCAGGCTTTCTTGATCGACTCGGACTCCTCTTCGTTCGTCACGACCGTCACGGCGAGTAGGCGGTCGGGGCGAAGGCTCTTCGCGTACTCGACGGCGTGCAGAACACCCTTGTTGACTCCACCCACGAGCACGACGACGAAGTGCGTGTGGCGGCGCGCCTTGTACGTGGTGTCGACCGAGACGATCGATTTCACGCGGGAGTAGTGCTTCTCGATCGATGCGAAGAAGAAGACGAGCAAAGGAATGACGACGGCCGGGATCCAGGCTCCGTCCTTGAACTTCACGACGACCACGACGCCAGCGACGGTGGCCGTCGTGAGAGCACCGATCGCGCTGACCGGCATGAAGATCCGCCAGTTCTTGGGGCGCAACTTCCACTGTCGCATCATCATGCCGGTCTGGCTGAGCGTGAAACCGGTGAACACGCCGACCGCGTACAGCGGGATGAGAGCGGTGACGATGCCGCCGAAGGCGATCACGAGGAGCGTGGCCATCAACGAGAGGAAGATGATTCCGTTGGAGTACACCAAGCGACTACCGCGGTTCTGGAACTGCTTGGGCAGGAAGCCGTCGCGAGCGATGATCGACGAGAGTCGGGGGTAGTCGGCGAAAGCGGTGTTGGCGGCGAGAATCAAGATGCCGAAGGTGGCGAACTGCATGATGAAGAACATCACGTTGCGTCCGCCGTACACGTGCTCGGCCATCTGGGCGAGCACGGTCTGAGTGATGCGACCCTCTTCGTCGGCCACCGGTTCGATGTGATGAGCCAGCACCGACAGGCCGAAGAAGCTCGTGCCGAGGATGATCGCCATCATGACCAGCGTGTTGGCGGCGTTCTTGCTCTCGGGCTTCTCGAACGCCGGCACGCCGTCCGACACCGCTTCGACGCCGGTGAGCGCCACCGCTCCCGACGAGAACGCTTTCAAGAAGTAGTAGATGCCGATCGCTCCCTGGCCGGCCAGGATCTCCTCCGACACCGGATCGGTGTGATCGATCGGCGGCAGATCCTGGAACCAGACGCGGTACAGGCCGACGATGATCATCAAGAACAGCGACGCGATGTAGATGTACGTCGGCGGAGCGAAGAGGGCTCCCGATTCCTTCAGGCCGCGAAGGTTGGCGAGCATCATCAAGATGATGAAGCCGACGCACATGTGGACGCGGTAGTCCTTGAGGTCGCTGAAGGCCGAGATGATGGCGGCCACGCCTCCGGCCACCGACACCGCAACGGTGAGGATGTAGTCGACGAGAAGTGAACTTCCGGCGACGAGAGACGGGTACTTGCCCAGGTTCTCCTTGCTCACCATGTAGGAGCCGCCACCACCTGGGTAGGCGAAGATCGTCTGGCGATAACTCGTGATGACGATCACGAGAAGCACGATCACGAGGATCGAGATGGGAACGAGACGCGAATAGGCGGCGTAACCGGCGCCGGCGAAGGCCAGGAAGACGATCAGGATCTCCTGTGTGGCGTAGGCCGTCGACGAGATGGCGTCGGAGGCGAACACCGGCAGGGCGATGCGCTTCTTCAGGCGTTGGTGGTGCTCGGCATCGGTACTGATGGGGTTGCCGAGGAAGACCTTCTTCAATGTCTGATACATGCCGTCAGCGACACTACGCCCGCTCGGACCGAAAGTGTGGGGATGCGGGTCGGCCCTGACTAGGGTTTTCTGCGGTCGGATCTCCGAGATCCGCCGTATGGGAGTCGAAATGCATGTCGTGATCGTCGGGTGTGGCCGCGTGGGTTCCACGCTCGCCCGTCAACTCGTCGCACAGAACCATTCCGTCACGGTGGTCGATCGTCGCAAGTCGGCCTTCCAGCGTCTCGGCGCCGACTTCACGGGTCGCACGCTCACCGGAATCGGTTTCGATCGCGACGTACTCGTGGAAGCCGGCATCAAGGAGGCCGGGGCGGTGGCCGCCGTCACCAATGGTGACAACTCCAACATCCTCATCGCTCGGGTGGCGCGTGAGAACTTTCGCATCGAGCGCGTGGTCGCGCGTATCTACGACCCCAAGCGTGCCGAGGTCTACCAGCGACTCGGTATCGCGACCGTCGCGACCGTCACCTGGACCGCTGAGCGAGTGATGCGCCGAATCCTCCCCGAAGAGAGTGGAATCGAGTGGGTCGATCCCACGGCGAAGGTCACCGTGATCGAACGTCAACTTCCGACCGGTCTGGTTGGCAAGCGCTACGTCTCGCTCGACGTTTCGGGACGAGTGCGTGTGGTCGCGGTCAACCGACTCGGCGCGGCGATGATTCCGACCGACGACCTCGTTGGACAAGAGGGAGACATCGTGCACCTCGCCGTGTCGACTCCCGACATCAACGACGTCATGACGATTCTCGGCGCATCGGCGTCGAGCGGGCACTGAGAGGTACGACGTGAAGGTCCTCATCGCAGGCGGCGGAAGCGTCGGGCGTTTCATCGCCGAACAGTTGGCGAGCAGTGGTCATGGTGTGACCATCTGCGACAACGACGCGTCGGTCGTGGCGCAGTACAGCGATCGCAACGAGCCGGCCGGTGTGCACTGGCACCTCGGCGACGCTTGTGACATCGCAGTTCTCGAAGCGGCTGGTGCCGGGGAGGCCGACGTGGTGGTGGCCGCCACCGGTGACGACGAGGACAACCTGGTCGTGTCGCTTCTCTCGAAGCAGGAGCACGGTGCTCCGCGTGTGGTCGCGCGCGTCAACAACCCCAAGAACGAATGGATGTTCAACGACATGTGGGGTGTCGACGTCTCGGTGTCGACTCCGCATCTCATCACTGGTCTCGTGGAAGAAGCCGTGAACGTCGGTCAGGTCGTGCGATTGCTGTCGTTCGAAGGTGGCAAGGCGCGACTACTCGAAATCACTCTCGCCGACGACTCGCCGGCTCGCGACAAGACGATCGGATCGCTCGCGATGCCACGAGATCTCGTGGTGGTCGCCGTGGTGCGACAGGGCAAAGTGGTGT
>JBEDFW010000066.1:0-9072 GCA_041174985.1 Actinomycetota bacterium
TTCCGGAGGTGACGCGATGACACGCTCACGACTTCTCGTCGTGTCACTCGGCGCTCTCCTCGCGATCGCCGGCTGCGGTGTGCCCACGTCGTCCAACAGTCGGGCGGTCGATCCCGACAACGTGCCCGCTCAGTTCTCGGCGACCACCGTTCCACCGACGACGAGCACCACCACGACAACGATCGTGATCGCACCACCCAGTACGACCACGACGAGTCTTCCCGTCGAGCAAGCCGATCTCTTCTTCGTGTCCGGTAATCGAGTCGTTCCGGTTCCTCGTCTTCTCCTGAGTCCGGCCTCGGCACCACAGGTTCTCGCTGCTCTCGCCGAAGGAGTACCCGAAATCGACGAGGCCGCCGGTCTGCGAAGTGCTCTACCGCTCGGATCGGCCCTCGATGTCTCGGTCGAACGAGGAGTGGCGACGGTCGATCTCGACCCGACCTTCCTGCTCGTCGTCTCCGGCTCCGAACAACGCCTGGCGATCGCTCAGATCGTGCTCACTCTCACCCGGCGAGCCGGTATCGGACAGGTCGCCTTCACCAGCGAATCACGACCCATCGAGGTGCCTCGCGGGGGCGGCGATCTCACCGAACCCGATCAACTGGTCGCCTGCGACGACTACGACAACCTCTTGCCGGCCGGCTATTCGTGCTGATTCGCTCCCGTCGAGTCGCGACTCAGTAGCCGAGTCGTTCGATCCGATCGGGTCGTCGCTGCCAGTCCTTGTCGACCTTGACGCGAAGCTCGAGGCGAGTCCCGGGCGGCAACTGCTGACGAACCCGACGTCCGACTCGCTTCAACACCGCGCCGCCCTTGCCGATGACCATTCCCTTCTGGCTGTCGCGTTCGACCAAGATCTCGCACACCACATCGGGCCACTCGTAGTCGGTCACTCGAGTCGCGATCGAGTACGGCAATTCGTCACGCATCTCGGCGAGGAATTGTTCGCGCACCAATTCGGCGATCCAGTCGGGCTCCGACAGATCACTGATGACGTCCCCTGGGTAGTAGAGGGGGCCTTCCGGAAGTTTCGAGAACAAGTGCTCCACCAATTCGGGAACGCCGGCACCGGTCCGAGCCGAGACGGGGAAATAGCTCTCGGCATCGAGTCCGCCGGCGCGGGCCAATTGAGTCACGACCGCGTCGGAGGCCGCCGCGTCGACCTTGTTGACGATGACCACCGTCTTCGAGAGATCGAGGCGCGACGCGACCCACTCGTCACCGCTTCCGAAGGGTTGGGTGGCGTCGATGACGAGACAGGCGACGTCGACGTCGACGAGACTCTCGATCGCCGCCGTGTTGACCCGCTCTCCGAGCGCAGTCACGGGTTTGTGCAGACCGGGTGTGTCGACGAAGACGATCTGGCCATCGGGCCGATTCAGCACACCACGCACCTGACGACGCGTCGTCTGCGGCTTGTCCGACACGATCGACACCTTGCGCCCGCAGATCGCGTTCAGCAGGGTCGACTTTCCCACGTTCGGCCGCCCGACGAGGGTGACGAAACCCGACCGGGTCATGTCGTTCGCTCGAGAATCAGGGTCGAGGTGTCGGTGTTCACGCAACGACAGTGTGCCAGTTCACCGGGGATCTTCACCCGACGACCGTTCGTGCGCGAAGGTGGAGGCATGTCCCGTGCTCGTCTCGACCCCCGCCGCTGGTTCGATCGCATGCAACCCCAGACGATGCAGATCGCGACCTGGCTGTTGTATCTGAACGGCTTCTTCGCCCTCGTGGGTCTGCTCGACCGTTCCGATTGGATCGGTTACGCGCGGGTGTCGAAGGGTGCGCTCGGACTCCTGGTCGGGCTCGTGATCATCGCCAGCCACGTCCTGTCGGGTTTCTTCATGGCCAATGACCGCCGACTCGGGTACCGCCTCGCTCTCGTGGCCGCTTTCAGCCCATTCGCCCTGCGTTTCTGGGTGTTGTCCGACTTGTCCTACGTGAGCCTCTGGGACCGGATCACCGGACGGAACACCATTTCTGTCCTCTTCGAAATCGCGCTCTGTGCCCTGCTTCTCCACCCGCACAGTCGCGAGCACCAGCGACTCTGGTACCGCTGATCCGGACGACTACTGTTTCGCCCATGGCACCTCGCGTACTCTCCGGCGTCGACGAACTCAAAGGCGCGGTCGGACAACACCTCGGCTACAGCGATTACATCGAGATCACCCAGCAACGGGTGAACCAGTTCGCCGACGCGACCGGCGATCATCAATGGATCCACGTCGACGTGGAGCGGGCCAAGTCCGGCCCCTTCGGAGGGCCCATCGCCCACGGTTACCTCACCCTCTCGCTCGGACCCATGCTCTATCCGACCGTGGTCCGTATCGATGGTTTCTCCATGGGCGTCAATTACGGCGCCAACAAGGTTCGCTTTCCCTCTCCGGTACCGGTCGGAGCCCGACTGCGACTCGGTGTGAAACTGCTCGAGGTCGAGGACGTGAGCGGTGGAGTTCAGATGACCATGGAGTTCACGTTCGAATGCGAAGGAGCGAGCAAGCCTTCGTGCGTGGCCGAGATCATCTTCCGCAGTTTCTTCTGATCGCAGTCGAGCCCGAGTCAGCGGAAACGAGGCACCACTTCGGTGGCGAACAACTCGAGTGACTCGGTTTCGGGGTAGTCGGAGCACCAGGGAATGAACCCGCGGCAACCGGCAGCCACGTAACGGCCGACCTTGTCGGCGACCTCGTCGGGCGTTCCCACGAGATTTCCGGCTCGCCAACTGTCGACGTCTTCGGCCCACAAGCTGCGCGCCCCAGCGGCTTCGATCTCGGCTCGGGTTCGCCTCACGAAGACCTCCGGCGACCAGGTCAGGCGAATCTCGCCGGGATCGCGACCGACCCGCTCGCAGTGCCGCCACAACGTGTCCCGCTTGCGGATCCACTCGTCCAGAGTTCCGCCGAAGTTCGAGCAATCGGCCAGTTCGGCCACGACTCGGAGCGTCAGCTGTTCGCCACCACCACCGACCAGGATCGGCGGCCGTGGTTTCTGAAGAGGCTTCGGATCACAGTTGGCGCGTACCAACTCGTAGTACTTGCCCTTGTAGGTCGTCTCTCGCTCGGACCACATGGACCGAACGATCTCGACCGTCTCTTTGAGCATGCCGATGCGGTCCTTGGGCTTGGGGAAGTCGTATCCATACGCTCGGTACTCGTTCTCGTACCAGCCCGCACCGATCCCCCATTCGAGGCGGCCACCCGACACCACGTCGAGCGTCGAGGTGATCTTGGCGAGCAACGCCGGGTTTCGATAGCTGTTGCAACCCACCATCTGACCCAAGCGGATACGGCTGGTGACCTGACTGAGCGCAGCCAATGTCGTCCAGCACTCGAAGACGGTCTCGTGAGCCGGCCGCGGCACGTTGTGGAAGTGGTCGTAGAGCCAGAGTGAGTCGTAACCCAGTTCGTCGGCCAGGCGGGCGACGGTGACCGTTCGACTCCACTTCGCTTCGTCACCCTCGATTCCCGCCAGTTCCATCTTCCAGCCCTGGGGTGCGAACACGCCGAACAAGATCCCGGCATCCGAGTTCCCGGCCACCGGGTCGACCGAGAAAGATCCAGAAGTCGTCATGACGTCACCCTAACGACGGTCACCTCGACGGATCCGCCCGAGGCGAGGAGGAACGTGTCGTTCCCGTCCGCCCGTCGGTCCGATTCCCGCTCGTCGAGCTCCGACTCCTACTGTCCAGTCGTGCGCGAATTCACCGTGGGAGAGGTTCACGAGGCCATTGCGGCCACCCGTCCCGATCAGGAGTGCTTGGTCTTCCGAGATCGTCGCCTCACGTGGTCCGACGTGACCGATCGAACGCGCCGTCTCGGAAACTTTCTCCGATCGCGCGGCCTTGGTTGCCACACCGAGCGGGCCGACCTCTCTCCGCACGAGAGCGGACAGGACCACCTCGCCATCTACCTGCACAACGGCAACGAATATCTGGAGTGCATGCTCGCCGCATTCAAGGCTCGCCTGGTGCCGTTCAACGTCAACTATCGCTACGTGGCCGAAGAACTCGTGTACTTGCTCAACGATTCGCAGGCGACGGCCATCGTCTACCACTCGTCGTTCGCCTCCACCCTGCAATCGGTTCGCGATCAGGTTCCTCATCTGAAAGTTCTCCTGCAGGTTCCCGACGAGTCCGACCAACCTCTGCTCGACGGTGCCGTCTGGTACGAGGACGCTCTCGCCTCGGCTTCCGACGCGGCGCTGCCACCGGCTTCACCCGACGATCTCTACATCCTGTACACCGGCGGCACGACCGGGATGCCCAAGGGAGTGATGTGGCGACAGGCCGACGCTCTGACCGAATGTTTCGCCGGCTCACGTGACGCAACCTCACTCGAGGACTTCGTCGCCGCCACCACGGGTCGACGCGCCCTCATCCCGCCCCCGTTCATGCACGGTGCCGGACATTGGCTGAGTTTCGGAACATGGAACGCCGGCGGCACGGTGTTCGTCCCATCGATTCCTGAACGCCTCGACCCGGTCGACATCTGGTCGATCGTCGAGCGCGAACGCATCGACTTCATGCTGATCGTCGGCGATGCCTTCGCTCGACCCTTGCTCGACGAACTCGAGCGCTCGTCCTACGACATTTCGAGCCTCGTGGTGACGATCTCCGGTGGCGCGGCATTGTCGGCTCATCTCAAAGAAGAATTCCTTCGTCGTCATCCGTCGCTCGTGGTGCTCGACGGTCTCGGATCGTCGGAGGCCGGTGGCCAGTTGCAGCACATCTCGGCCGGTGGCTCGGCCTCGACCGGCACTTTCCCCTTGGCTCCCAACAATCACGTGCTGGACGAGGGGTTGACTCGGGTGCTCGAACCGGGTGAGGACCATGTCGGCTGGTTGGCCAAGAGCGGACGCTTGGCCCTCGGATATCTCGGCGATCCGGCCAAGACCGCGCGTACGTATCCGGTCATCGACGGAGTTCGCTACGTGGTTCCGGGCGACCGAGCCGTTCTACGGGGCGACAACACCGTCGAACTTCGCGGTCGCGATTCGGTCACCATCAACTCGGGTGGCGAGAAGATCTTCGCCGAGGAAGTCGAATTGGCCATCAAACCTCACCCGGCCGTCTTCGATTGCGTCGTCACCGGACGCCCGAGCGAACGGTGGGGCAACGAAGTCGTTGCCGTCGTTCAACTCCGACCAGGCGTCGCGGCCACTCCCGACGAACTCAACGTCGAGGCGGCCAAACACATCGCTCGATACAAACTTCCCAAGCACTACGTGTTCGTCGAGCGAATCGTCCGCTCGCCATCGGGCAAGGCCGACTATCGCTGGGCCAAGCAGATGGCCACCGACTGATCAGATCGGCAGATTGCCAGTCGCCAATCGTGTGCTGCCGATGTCGGTGAACGACTTGATGGTGTTCTCGGCGATGCGCATCTGGTGGATCTCGTCGGCTCCGTCGGCGAATCGCGCCCAACGAGCGTGTTGCATCATGTTGGCGAGCGGGGTGTCGGTCGAGTAGCCGAGCGCACCGTGCACCTGAATCGCACGGTCGATGATGCGATTGAGACTGTTGGCCACGAAGTGCTTGGCCATCGAGACCTCGGTGCGGAAGTCGTCCCCGCGATCGATCTTGTAAGCGGCGTGCAGAACCATGAGTTTGCACTGGTACAGCTCCATCGCCGAATCGGCGATCATCCACTGCACACCCTGCTTCTCGGCCAGGTACGAACCATGCGAGTAACGCTTGAGTGATCGTTCCACCATCATGTCGAGAGCGGTTTCGGCCTGAGCGATCCATCGCATGCAGTGCGCGAGACGCGCCGGACCCAGTCGGTACTGACCGAGTCGATGGCCGTTGCCTCGCCCTCCGAGGATCTGCGAATCGTGAACGCGCAGATCCTCGATCACGATCTCACTGTGCCCACCCGGACCGTGCATGGTCTCGACCTCACGCACGTTGTTCCAACCCTCCGAAGGGAGGTCGACGATGAACGCCGTGTTGGCGCCACGAGACCCTTCGGGGACGTCCATTTCGGTTCGTGCGATGAGGATCGCGAACTTGGCCCGATTGGCTCCCGAGATGAACCACTTGTGACCGTTGATGATCCACTCGTCACCGTCCTTGATGGCGTGAGTCTTGATCAGTGTCGGATCGGATCCAGCCACTTCGGGCTCGGTCATGGCGAAGCACGACGAGCTCACACCGTCACACAGAGGCTTCAAGTACTTCTGCTTCTGCTCGTCGGTGCCCCAGTGCACGAGCGTGTGCATGTTTCCCTCATCGGGCGCCTGACAGTTGAACACCCACGGCCCGACGCGCGTACGGGCCGCCTCGGCCTGCACCATCGCGAGCGCGACGTGTCCGAGCCCCATGCCGCCCCATTCCTTGGGCATGTGCGGAAGCCACAGACCTTCCGACACGGCCTTTTTGCGCAACTTGATGAGTTCGCCCACGTAGGCGCGGTGCGCCTCGGCATCCATCTCCTCGCGGTGACCGAACGGTTCGATCGCCGGTCGAATCGATCCGTCGACGAAGTCGCGCACGCGGCGTCGAATCTCCTCGTGTTCGGGCGACAGAGTGAAATCGATCATGAACATCCCCCCGGTTCGCGAGCCCACACGGGCACGCCGACACATTCTGACCAGGCGTGACCCCTGTCGGCGAGTCCAGCAGATCCGCCGACCTCGCCACCCCTTAGCCTGACCCCGTGACATCCGAACGTCCCGTTTGGGACACCGAGGAATTGCCGACGGGAGCGGCCAAGGTGACCGCCGTTCGCGGCATGTTCGACGCCATCGCACCCCGGTACGACCTCGTGAATCGCATCATGACGTTCCGTCTCGACGTGCGCTGGCGACGCCGAGCCGTGCGCGACCTGGCCCTGCCCGCCGGTAGTCGCGTCATCGACCTGGCGAGTGGCACCGGCGATCTCTGCATCGATCTGCGTCGGGTCGGCCTCCACCCCCTGTCGTTCGATCTCAGTTTCGGCATGTTGGCCGCCGATCGTTCGTCGGCCCCTCGCACCCAAGCCGACGTTCTGCGTCTCCCGCTCGCCGACGGTTCGGTCGACGGGGCGACGTGCGGGTTCGCCCTGCGCAATCTCCTCGACCTTCCCACGTTCTTCGCCGAGTTGTCCCGCGTCGTACGGCCGGGTGGACGAATCGCCCTGCTCGACGTCGGCGTTCCGCGAAATCGCGTCGTTCGGGCCGGACATTCCGTGTACTTCGGTCGCATCGTGCCACGTATCGGTGGATTGCTCTCCGACCCGGCCGCCTATCGATACCTGCCCAAGAGCGTCGCCTACCTCCCCGAGCCTCCGGTGCTTCTCGACATCCTGCGCCGAGCCGGCTTCTCCGACGCGACGCACCGCACCTTCTCGGGCGGTATCACCCAGTTGTTGGTCGCCACCCGCGATCGATGATGCGTGCCGTCACCCGCCGCCTCGAACGCGACGTCGATCTGAACGATGTCGCCCGTGGCGACGGTTACCTCTTCGTGCGATCAGGAGTGGGAATCGCCGGTCGTGGAGAAGCCGCTCGAGTCGCTCCGGAGAGTGCCTTGGCCGTTCTTCGGTCCATCGATCACGACGACCACTCCGACGGGGCAGCCGGACCGGTGGCGATGGGCGCGCTGCCGTTCCTGTCCGCCGATCGCACCGAGCTGGTGATCCCGGCCCTGACCGTCCGCAAGTGCTCCGACGGTTCGGCGTGGATCACGTCGATCGACGATCGACACCACCACGACCTCGACCCGCCCGAACGTCGGAGTCCCACCTCGGGTTCGTTCCGAGTCTCTCCGGTCGCCCCGTTGTCGTCGCATCACGACGCCGTGATCGCAGCGCGTGACGAAGTGCGGCGCGGAGGGCTGGTGAAAGCGGTCATCGCCCGTGAAGTCGTGGTCGAATCCGACCACGAGATCGACGTTCACGCCGTGTTGCTGCGCCTACGAGCCTCGTTCGGAGCGAGTTACCGATACTCGGTCGACGGACTGATCGGCGCGTCACCCGAACTCCTCGTATCGGTCGACGGAGACATCGTTCGCTCGCACCCCCTGGCCGGCACGACACCGCGAACCGGTGATCCGGCCACCGATGCCGAACTCGCACGCGCTCTCGTCGCGAGCACCAAGGATCAGATCGAACATCGGGTCGTGATCGACGTGGTCCACGACACCTTGCTTCCCGACTGCAGTTATCTCGATTGGGAACCCGAACCCTCGGTGATTCCGGTGGCCAACGTGCAGCACCTCGGAACCCTGATCGAGGGTCGACTCAGTGAACCCCGCCCGGACTCACTCACCCTCGCCCGTCGTCTCTGCCCGACTCCGGCCCTCGGAGGACATCCTCGAGACCAGGCCCTCCGATTGATCGCCGAGGTCGAAGGTTTTGCCCGCGGTCGTTACGGAGGCGCGGTCGGTTGGATCGATGCGACGGGGAACGGCGTGTGGGCGGTGACCATTCGTTGTGCGGAGATCTCTCCCGACCGCCGTACGGCTCGTCTCGTCGCCGGTGGAGGAATCGTGGCCGACTCCGATCCCACCGCCGAACTCGCCGAGACCCAGGCCAAGTTCCAGGCGATGTTGTCGGCGATCGTGCGCCCCTGACGATCGTCGTCTCGACGCTCGACGTCACTGGTTCGTGATGCCGCCGAGACCGTCGAGAGCGATCGACACTCGATGATGCAACATCCGGTGCACCTCGACCTCGGCATCGCGATCGGTACGAACCACCGTCAGGCTCGGTCCGTCGCTTTCGGCAACTCGGCGAAGCGATGCGACGTCGTCGACGAGCTCGGCGTTCACCCCGTGGGCTCGTGCGAGGGCAACGAAATCGGTGCCGTGTGGTGTCCCGTACAGAGTTTCGAAGATCTCGGGCTCGACCGTCGTCGCCTGCGGCAAGTAGTGGAAGATTCCTCCGCCGTCGTTGTCGATCACGAGAATGCGCAGATCGAGTCCACGACTCGTCAACGCGGCCAACGACGACGAGTCGTGCAACATGGCGACGTCACCCAGAACGACGCCGACCGGACCCCCACGATGCAATGCGACCCCGATGGCGGTCGCCAACACCCCGTCGATTCCGTTGGCACCGCGGTTGGACACGACGAGGCGACCCTCGAGCG
>JBEDFW010000067.1:0-4202 GCA_041174985.1 Actinomycetota bacterium
GTTCAGGCTCTCGCTGCGGCCTGCATGCGGAATGGTGACCCATCCGTCCACGGGCGCGTCCTCGGGGAGACCGTGCGCCTCGTTCCCCAGGACGACGGCAAGCGGGCCGGAGAAGTCGGCATCCCACATGTTCTCGGCACCCCCGTGCGAGGTGGTGCCGACCAGTCGCACCCCGAGACCGGCGATGTCCCCCAGTCCTGAGGCGACGCGCACGGGGACGTGGAAGACGGAACCGGCCGACGCCCTGACGGTCTTCGGGGACCACACGTCGACGGCGTCGCCCGAGACGAACACGCCGCTCGCGCCGGCAGCCTCGGCCGACCGGACGATCGTGCCCATGTTCCCCGGGTCCGAGACGTCGTGCGCGACGACGAACCACGTGCCGGCGTGGACCGCGGGCGGGCCGTGCAGGGGCACCGCGCACACCGCGAGCACACCCTGCGGGGACACCGTGTCGTTCACCGAGTCGAAGGTGCGGGCGTCGAGCGTGAACGGGACGACGCGAGCCGAAGCAGGCGGCTCCTCCCCCTCGCGGACGTACACCTCGCGGATGTCGATTCCCGCCGCGGCGGCCTCCTCGACGAGGGTGCGCCCCTGCACCACGAACAAACCTGCCTCGGAACGTGCACTGCGGCGCCCGATGAGGCGCCGCAGTGTCTGAACCCGGGGGTTCGACGATGAGAGGTTGTTCGGCCTCAGGCCAGTGCAGCCTTCGCTGACGCGACCAGCGAGCTGAACGCCTCGGCGTCGTGGACGGCCATGTCGGCGAGGATCTTGCGGTCCACCTCGATCCCGGCGGCGTTCAGGCCGGCGATGAAGCGGCTGTAGCTGATGTCGTTCAGACGGCAGGCCGCGTTGATGCGCTGAATCCACAGACGGCGGAACTCGCCCTTCTTGGCGCGACGGTCGCGGAACGCGTACTGACCGGACTTCATCACCTGCTCGTTGGCGGCGCGGACCGAACGGCTCTTGTTGCCGTAATAACCCTTGGCGCGCTCCAGCACCTGGCGACGCTTCTTCTTGGCACCGACGGCTCTCTTCACTCTGGCCATGGGTGAACTCCTTTCTCAAACAAATGAACTCGAACGATGGGGGGCGGCGACTCAGCGCTCGGCGAGGAGGCGCTTGATCTTCTTCTCGTCACCGGGGTGGACGTCGACCATTCCGTCGAGACGGCGGGTGCGCGTCGACGGCTTCTTCTCGAAGAGGTGCTGACGGTTCTGCTGGAGACGACGAAGCTTTCCGGTTCCGGTCTTGCGGAACCGCTTGGCCGTGGTCTTGCTCGTCTTCATCTTGGGCATTTCTGGCTTCTTTCTGTCAGGTCTCGGTTCCGGTGGGAGCCGAGGTCTCGGTCGCCGACTCGGCCGCCGGAGCGGTGTCGACGTTCGACTTGTTCGACGAGCTCGACGAATTGTTCGACGAACTCTTCTTGGCCTTCTTCTCGGGGACGATCACCAAGGTCATGTTGCGACCTTCGAGTCGGGCTTGAGTCTCCACACGTCCGAGGTCACCGACCTGTTCGATGACGCCGTCGAGAATCTTGCTACCGAGCTCGGGGTGAGCCATCTCGCGTCCGCGGAACTGCAAGGTCACTTTCACCTTGTGTCCTTCTTCGAGGAATTCCTGCACGTGACGCACTTTGGTGTCGAAGTCGCCCTTGCCGATCTTGGGACGGAATTTCACTTCCTTCACCGTGACGTGGGCGGTCTTCTTTCGTGCTTCACGCTGACGCTGGGATTCCTCGTAGCGGAACTTGCCGTAGTCCATGATGCGGCACACCGGCGGCGTGGCGAGTGGGGCGACTTCGACGAGGTCGAGGTCGAGTTCACGCGCCAACGACAAGGCATCAGGCAAGGCCTTGATACCGAGTTGGGATCCGTCGGGGCCGATCACCCTCACTTCACGCGCACGGATGCGTTCGTTGTAGCGGGGCTCGTTCTGCGGCGGTGCTATGGCTGTTCACTCCTGTGCAATGGGCTGACCTCCCATGAGAATCGGATACGTGCTGATGCGAAGCCGATTCGGGACAGCCGCTACCGCGCCTGACTCGAAATGACCCGGACGCACTCGGAAGTGGCCGGGTGGGGGCGAACCCCACTTCTCATCGATTGTCGGCTGTAGGGTAACCGACCCCGGGGAGGAAAACCCATGACAGCACCCGATTTCGAGTCCGGCGACGACCTAACCACCTCGCTCGACGACTCGATCGACGAGTCGATGGAAGCGTTGGCCGAGGCTCGCCAACGCCTGGCTGGGGTTCCCGCCGAGGTCGTGATCGTCAATCACGCCATGGGTCTCTACGAGCTGGCCGCCATCCATCTGTCGGCCTCTCCCCCGAATCTGCCTCAGGCCGCCCTGTCGATCGACGCCCTGGCCTGTCTGGTCGAAGGGCTCGGCGACCGTCTCGGACCCGATCAACCCGTCCTGGCCGACGCCTTGGGCAACATTCGCCTGGCGTTCGTTCAGATCAAGGGCTGACGAGACCGAACGCCTCGAGCCGGCCGAACTTGGCTCGGATTTCGCAACGAACCGTCGCTCCGACGTCGATGCGACGCGTTCCGTCGGCGATCTCGGCGCAATGAAACGGAACGTCTCGTCCATCGTCGAGGCGCACGCGGCCGAGTCCGACATGAGCATCGAATTCGATCACCGTCGCGCGCTCGGTCGGGCCCATCGTCGACGTGGTCGGATCAGGCGACGATCTTGGAGATCGGCAGTTCGAGGAGATCGGAGGCGCCGGCGTCCTTGAGGGCCGGAATGAGCGTGTTGATCGACCGCTTCTCGACGACCGACTCGACGGCGAATCCGCCGCCGGCGAGCTCGCTGATGGTCGGTGATTTGGCCGACGGCAGAACGGCGAGAACCTTCGAAAGGTCGTCGGCACCCACGTTCAACTTGACCAACACCTTGCCGCGCGCGTCGAGGGTGCCGAGCAACAGAGTCATGAGCTGATTCATGGCGTGACGCTTGGCCGGATCGCCGAACGAAGGACGGTGAGCGATCATCTCGGTGTAACTGACGAGCATGGTGTCGATGACGCGAAGTCCGGCCGCTCGCAGGGCCCGTCCGGTCTCGGTGATGTCGACGATGCAGTCGGCGATGTCGGGGATCTTGGCTTCCGACGCCCCGTACGACAGTCGAACGTCGGCCCGAATCCCACGGGCCTCGAAGAATCGGCGGGTGAGTCCCGGGTACTCGGTGCTGACGCGTACGCCCTGCGGAAGATCGGCCACCGAACGGGCTGGGCTGTCTCCCGCGACGGCGACGACCACTTTCACCGGATCGCTCGTGGCCTTGGAATACCGAAGTTCGCCGAGGCTCTCGACATCGCTCTCGGTCTCTTCGACCCAGTCACGGCCGGTGATGCCGATGTCGAACAGGCCCTCGGCCACGTACTGCGGGATCTCCTGTGGACGCAGAATACGCACCTCGTCGATACGCGGATCGTCGATCGTGGCCTTGTAGTCGACGCTCGACGAGCGACGAATGGGCAGGTCGGCGGCCTCGAACAACTCGAAAGTCGCCTTCTCGAGGGAGCCTTTGGGAACGACGAGGCGCAACACGCCCGTCACGCTACCCGTGTCACTCGCCGTGAGTCGTCGGAGTTTCGGCGAGAAGACGCAACGCGTGCGGCAGGACGTCGACGATGGCTTCGATCTGCTCGACACATCCCTTCGGAGAGCCGGGGGTGTTGCACACGATGCTCGACCCGACCACACCCACGACTCCGCGCGAGAGACGCCCGAGAGGATTGATCAGTCGCATGGCCTCGGCCAGACCGGGGGCCTCGCGCTCGATCACGAGACGGGTCCCTTCCGGAGTCTGATCGCGTGGCGCGAAGCCCGTTCCACCGGTCGTCACGACGAGACCGGCGAAACCGGTGGTGAGTCGACGCAAGGCCGTGGCGACTTCGTCGATGCCATCGGACGTGAGCGCTCGCTCCACCACGTCGAAACCAGCACGCTCGAGGGCTTCGGCGAGGGCCGCACCCGACCGATCCTCGCGGGTCCCGTGCACCACGCCATCACTCACCGTGAGCACCTTGGCGGCCAGACGATCGCTCATGTCCGACGACGGTACCGGACGATCACCATGCCGTCGGTGTCGGCGAGATGCGGCAGCAAGCGATGACCCGACCCGAATTCCTGCCACTCGCTCCGTAGCGAGGGCATGCCGTCGGGGCGCGCGCCGCCGGCATGCCC
>JBEDFW010000068.1:0-12435 GCA_041174985.1 Actinomycetota bacterium
CTTCATGCACCACGCCGTCGCCTCGTGGCCTTCGGTCGAGTGGTTCGCCGACATGGTGGGAGCACGATTCCACTATCAGCCCGCTTCGTGGCGAGGCGTCTCCTATCCCGACTCCGGCTACGTGTTCGACGTGACCCACCGTGTCGAGGTGATCGATCGATCACACCCGGTGTGCGCCGGCCTCGGTGACGGATTCGAACTGACCGACGAGCTCTACTGCTTCCCCGTCGCCGAAGACGAAGTGGTTCCGCTCATGCGCACCGATTTCGCCGTGGACGACTCGCGCAACTTCTTCTCGGCCGATCACGCCATCCGCGGTCGCCGCAACCATAACACCGGTTGGTCGCATCCCGCCGGGAGTTCACTCGTGGCCTGGGCCAAAGCCGCTGGCGCGTCGCCTCTCGTGTATCTGCAGTTCGGTGACGGACCGATCACGTACGCCGATCCGTCGTTCCGACGAGTGCTGCAGAACGCCATTCAGTGGACGGCGTCCGACGACGCCCGAGCCTGGGTCAGGACCAGGAATCCCAACGGATGAACTTCTCGGCCGGCACTCGCTTGGCCACCTTGAAGTCGGTCCCGATGGTGTACGCGACCGGGAACAGACCGGCCTGTGTGTACTGATCGAAAGGAATTCCGAGCAGATCGGCGGCTTCCTTCTCGTTGGGCAGGTGCAACGTGGTCCAGGCCGAGCCGAGTCCGCGTTCGCGCAGAGCCAGCATGAAACTCCAGACCGCCGGTAGGAGCGAGCCCCACGCCGAGGCCTGGCCGAAAGCCGGAGTTCCGGTGTCGAGTCGGCCGGCAATGAGCGGAATGAGAAGAACCGGCACCTGATCGAGGACGTCGGCGAGGTACTTCGCCGAGTCGAGAATGCGCTCACCCTGATCGTCGCGGCGCGGACGGTTGGGGTCGTTGATGTAGGGATAGAAGTTCGCGCGGTACATCTCGGCCAAGGCCGTCTTCTTGGCCTGGTCCTCGACGAACAACCAACGCCACCCCTGCATGTTCGAACCGGTCGGCGCCTGATGCGCGATCTCCACGCACTCGACGAGAACGTCCTTCTCGACCGGACGCGACAGGTCGAGGCGCTTGCGCACCGAGCGGGTCGTGGTCAGTACTTCGTCGGCGGTCAGTCCCAGTTTCATCACTCTCTCCTGTCACTCGCTCGTCTGAGCTCGAGATTTCATCCACTCGGTGGTGGCTTGGCCCATCTTGGTCCCGTCGTACCCGATTCGCTGAGTCGGAACGACTTTCAGGATCACGCGCCGAGGCGAATCGAGGAAATCGCGGAATGCATCGGCGCGCTTCCCTTTCCCACCCATGATGGCCTCGGCCAGAGCCGGGTAGTACCAGTCCTTCGTGGCCTGATCGTCGAGCACTTCACAGGTCCCCTTCCACGTGACCGTCATGTTGCGCGGCAACGACGTTCCGGTGGAGGTCACGACGATGCACACCCGCGGATCACGTCGCACTGCCGAGATACGCGCTCGCTGCGACGAAGCCGTGAGCCAGAAGCAGCCGTCGCGCCACACGTACGACATGATCACTCCGACCGGCCAACCTTCCTTGTTCGACCAGATGAAGGTGCACTCGTTGTGCGTGAGAAGGAGCTTCTCCTCGGTGTCGTCGTCGAGACCGTAGACCGTCACGTCCTCGTAGTTCTCGGGATGTTCCATCGTCATGTCGCCCTTTCTCTCGTCACGTCGACTCGCGGCGCCGGCGTGAATTGACCGGTGTTGGCCGTGACACCACCGTCGACCGGCACCACGGCACCGGTCACGAAACTCGCCGCATCGGACACGAAGAACTCGATGACTGCTGCAACTTCGTCGGCCTGACCCCAACGTTGCATCGGAACCGAACGAGCGAGCGCATCGTGAACCATCGGCACGTCGCGAATTCCGGCCGTCATTCCGGTCTCGGTCGGACCCGGACAAATCGCGTTGACCGTGATGCCGTCGCGCGCCAGATCGAGGGCTGCACCGCGAACGAGGTTGATCGCCGCCGCCTTGGCCGAGTTGTACGGCCACATTCCCGGATCGGCCGCGATTCCCGAAGTGGAAGCGGTGACGGCGATGCGACCACCACCGCGACGACGCAGAGCAGGGGTCGCCGCGCGAATACCGAGCAGCACCGCACGAACGTTGACTTCCCAGGTGCGATCGAACACCTCGATCGGAAGATCGAGCAGATCACCACTCGCCGGAACGCCGGCATTGAGAACGATGGCGTCGAGGCCGCCGAATTCGCGCTCGGCCGTGGCCACGGCCAATTCGTTGACGTCGACCGACGTCACGTCTCCCGACACCACTCGCAGGTTCGCCCCGTCGACCAGATCGGCGACGTCGCGATCGACGACGACCACGGCTCCCCCGGAACGTGTCAGCCGCTCGACCGTGGCTCGACCGATGCCCGAGGCCCCACCCGTCACGATCGTCGTTCTCGGCACGCCCGCACCCTAGGTCCGGTCCGTGGACGACGACGAGCGCACCCGCCAGCGAACCGGGAGAGTCGTGAGACCGCGCAGGATGAACGGGAAATTCACCGCGACCGGGCCCGTCAGTTCGATCTCGTCGAAAGTGTCGAGCATCGCCTCCAACGCGAAACGCGCTTCGTGACGAGCCAGAGCGTTACCGATGCAATGGTGCACACCCCAGCCGAAGGCGAGATGCGGTCGGGAGCCGCGTGCGAATCGCTCCGGGTCGATCTCATCGGGGTCGTTCCAGACTCGCGGATCGCGATTGGCCGCGGCGAAGAGCACCTGCACCTTGGTCCCCGGTTCGATCTCGACGTCCCCGAGACGACAGGCGTCGCGACTGCTCCGGAACAGTCCCTGCACGGGTGAGTCGAACCGCAGGAATTCCTCGATCGCCGAATCGACGAGGTCACGACGGCGACGCAAGGTGTCGAACAAATCAGGATCGTCGATCAGGCGGTAGAGCATGAGCGAGATCAAACTCGCCGTGGTCTCGTGGCCGGCCACCAGGATCTGCTGACTGAGACGACGCACCTCACCATGGCTGAGCTCTCCGGCCCGTAGGGCCCTCGTCATCACCGTCACGAGATCGTCGGGTGGCTCCTGACCGCTCTCGAGGATCGAGGTGCGCTCGGCGACGAGCCGGTCGACGATGCCGTAGATCCCCACGTTGGCTCGCTCGACGAGGGACAGATCTCCACCGCCGAGTCCGTTCACGATGTCGTCGGACCACTCACCGAACTTCTCTCGATCGTCGGGGGCCACACCGAGCAACTCGGCGATCACCTCGGCGGGAAAAGGGAAGGCGAACAGACGGACGAAATCGCCCTCGCCGTCGCGAGCGAAGGCTCGATCCCAGAGACGACGTCCGATCCCTTCGATGTGCACCGCCATCGATGCGATCGCCGCCGGACGAAACCCGTCCTGCAACACCCGCCGTTGACGACGATGGTCCGGATCGTCGGCCGATCCGAGAACTCCGCCCTGCTGAACGAACACGCCCGGACCGTCACCGTTGCGCCACTGGGTGGGTTCGAGGAGCATCGCCAGGACGTCGGCGTGGCGCGACACCACGTAGAACGGCGGATCGAAGCTCTCTTCGCGGTGCACCGGACAGTGCTCCATCAGATGGTGATGACCGGCCGACGGTTCGAGGTCGTTGGCGTGCTCGAGATGCGAGTACGTCATGGGGACGAGATCGATTCCGGTCGCGGCCGCATCCCGAGGTGGCTCACGACGATCGGCGCCTCAGTACGGAAGAGTTCCGCCGTCGACCGGGAAGAGGCACCCCGTCATGTTGCGAGCGGCATCGGAGGCCAGGAGCACTGCCACCGCGGCGACCTCCTCGACCCGATTGGGTCGCTTGATCGAGGACTCCGAACAGAACATCTCGATGAGCGCGTCGTACGAGCCGACACCCATCGCCTCGGCCGATGCCGGACCGGTTTCGCGCACGATGTCGGTCTCGATGATCCCGGGCAGGATTGCGTTGACCGTGATCCCAAGAGTTCCGACCTCGTGAGCGGCCGACTTCACGAGTCCGTTGACCGCGTGTTTGGTGGCGACGTAACCCGGCAATCCCGGCTTGCCGAGTTTGCCCTCCACCGACGACGTGACGATCACCCGACCCGACTGGCGCGGGATCATGTGCTGCAACGCGCGTCGCATTCCCCAGAACACGTGGTTGAGGTTCCAGTCGACTTCGAGCTTCCACTCCTCGTCGGTCATGGCGAACACCGGTGCGGTCGCCTGCACACCGCCCGAGTTCAGACAGCAGATGTCGAGTTTTCCGTAGCGCTCGATCGTGAAGTCGACGAGACCTTCCACGACGTCCTGACGAGCCGAGTCTCCGGCGTAGAACGCAGCACGATCACCGGCCTTCATCTCGTCGAGACAGCGCTGACCCTTGGCGGCATCGCGGCCGTTCACCACGACCGAGGCGCCCTCGGCGATGAAGGCGTCGGCCATCGCGCGGCCGATGCTGCGGGTTCCGCCCGTGATGCAGGCGACCTTTCCGTCCAGCTTCCCCATGTTCGTCCCTTCCTTCGTCGTTTGGTTCGTCGATGTCAGTACGGCGAGGTCCCGCCGTCGATCGAGATCAGCGAACCCGTGATCCCGGCTCCGATGTCGGAGGCCAACAGGACTGCGACGTTCGCGACGTCTTCGACCTCGTTGATGCGCTTGATGGCCGAATCGGCGGCGAACTGAGCGAGCAGTTGGTCGTAGGTGAGCCCCATGGCCGCAGCGGCTCCGGCGCCTCCCTCTTTCACGATGTCGGTCTCGATGACTCCGGGACACAGAGCGTTCACCGTGATGCCGAGCGGACCGACTTCTTTGGCCGCCGACTTCGTGAGTCCGTTGACGGCGTGTTTGGCCACCACGTACGACGACAGTCCGGGCTTGCCGACCTTGCCCTCGACCGAGGAGATGTTGATCACGCGACCCCATTGCTGCGGGATCATGTAGTGGAAGGCCCGACGCATGCACCAGAACGAGTGCCAGAGATTCCACCGAAGCGCGTCCTCGAGAGGCTCGTCGGGCAGGTCGACGATCGGTGCGAAGTCGGAGGCGCCACCCGCGTTGGCGACGAGGATGTCGATGCGTCCGAAGCGCTCGACCGTTCCGTCGACGATCGCCTCGCACACCTCACGTGTCTTCACGTCACCAGCGATGTAGTGGACACGATCGCCGGCTCCGAGTTCTTTCAGAGTTCGTTCGGCCTTCTGCGGATCACGCCCGTTGACGACGACCCGTGCACCTTCGGCCAGGAACGCCTGGGCGATGGCGAGACCGATTCCTCTCGTTCCGCCGGTCACGCACGCGACCCGGCCGTCCAGAACCCCCATGGTCTCTCCCCTTCCGGCGCACGACCCCCGTGGTGCGACCTGCGCATCGTAGACCCGGTGCCGGCCAGTGTCGATCGAACCGGCCGGTGTCGATCGAATCCGATCGTCAGCGCGGCGCGAGAAAAGCCTTGGCGGCCTCGACGCCGAGGCGGTGAGTCCGCAGATCGTCCGACATGGCATCGCTCAATCCGACGAGGAGGATCGTCACGAGTGCCAAGGTGGAGCGGCGCGCCGAGGCCGGGATCTCCCCCGCCGCGATGGCGTCGTCGACGATCCCGGTGAAGAACGTCGCCACGGGCCGATGACGCCCGGCCACCAGGGCGGCGACGTCGGGATGCCGACGCTCGTCGATTCGGAACGCGGCCAACAACTGGGCGAGGGACGGATCCTCGGAGTTCATGACGTGCGACTCGTCGAGCACTCGCGCCAGACGGTCGGAGAGCGACGACGAGGTCGAGACGACGTGAGCGAAGCGAGTCGCAACGGTGGCCTCGGCGTCCACCAGTACCTCGACGTAGAGATCGGCCTTGGACGGGAAGTAGTGGTACACCGCCGCCGTGGTGATTCCGACCCGGGTGGCGATTCGCCGGTTGGTCGCCACCTCGTATCCGTGGACGGCGAACTCTCGACGGGCCACGTCCAGGATGCGTTGACGGGTGGCGAGAGAGTCCGTGTCGGGGGGCCGCCCCAGACGACGCTCGGATCGGATGACTCGGGCCACGAATCCGAGTATGGCCGGGTGAATCGGCCGATCTTGAGCCGGGCAGGGTTGCGGTACTGATCGGCTGGTCAATTACGGTGGCGTCGTGAGCGACACCGCGATTCCCAGCCTCGAGGACTTCACTCGAGAGGCCAAGGCCTGGCTGGAAGCCAACGCCGACTACCGCACGAGCGGAACCGACGACAAGGACCTCGTCTGGGGTGAAGGTGAATTCTCGGTCTCGGTGTTCCATGCCCTGACGTTCGAAGAAGAAAAGGCGCTTCTCGATCGCGGCATGGCGTGGGTCCAGAAGAAGGCCGAGCGGGGCTACCACGCGATCACTTCGCCCATCGAATACGGCGGTCTCGGTCTGCCGCGTCCGTACGCCCGCGCCTTCAGCAAGCTCGAGTCGATGTTCCAGACCCCGACCGGTCACGAAACGTTGTCGGTCACGGTCGGCCTCATCGCCCCGACCATCAACCTGTTCGGCACGCCGGAGCAAAAGGCCGAGTACGTCGGTCGGTTCCTGGCGACCCGCGACCTGTGTTGCCAGTTGTTCTCCGAACCGGGGGCCGGCAGCGACCTCGCGTCGCTCGGCTGTCGCGCCGACCGCGACGGCGACGAGTGGGTGCTGAACGGTCAGAAGGTCTGGAGTTCGGGTGCGCAGTTCTCGGCCTTCGGCGAACTCATCGCCCGCAGCAACGTCGACGTGGTGAAGCACAAGGGAATGACCGCCTTCATCATTCCGATGGATCTTCCCGGTATCGAGATCCGACCGATCAAGCAGATGAGCGGAGGATCATCGTTCAACGAAGTCTTCTTCAACGACGTGCGCATCCCCGACTCCATGCGTCTCGGACCCGAAGGCGAAGGCTGGAAAGTCGCCCTCACCACTCTCGGTTTCGAACGCGACCACAGTGGTGACGGCGGTGGTGGTGGATCTCGCGTGGGCGGATCCTGGCGCCAACTGATCGCCACCGCGCGAGCGATGGGCGTCACCAACGATCCGGTCATGCGTCAGGAACTCGTGAAGGCCTACACCCACTTCCGGGTCGAGGGATTCGTCAACCGCCGCGCCGCCGACATCCGACGATCGGGTGCCGCGCCCGGACCCGAGGGTTCGCTCGGCAAGTTGGTCTGGACCGAGGGCATGCGCTTGGTCACCGACGTCGTGTCGAAGATCCTCGGTCCCACCTTGATCGCCGACACCGGCGAGTGGGGCACCTACGCCTGGGGCGAGCACGTCCTCGGCGCCCCCGGTTATCGCATCGCCGGTGGATCCGACGAGACTCAGCGCAACATCATCGGCGAACGAGTTCTCGGATTGCCTGGTGACGTGCGGGTCGACAAGGACCTACCGTGGAAGGACACCCGGCGCTGAGCGTCGGGTCGAACACCGACCGCATCAGTCAGTCGCACAAGACAGTCACATCAACAGGGGGAAACATGGATCTCGGACTTTCGGGAAAGAAGGCTCTGGTCACCGGCTCGACCAAGGGACTCGGACGAGCGATCGTGGAAACACTTCTCGCCGAGGGAGCATCGGTGGCGATCTGCGCACGCAACGCCGATGACGTCGCTTCGGCGATCGCCGCGTTGTCGAAGTCGGGCAAGGTCGTGGGTAGCGCCGTCGACGCCGGTGACTCGGCATCTCTTCGCGCGTGGGTCGACTCGTCGGCTCAGCAGTTGGGTGGCATCGACATCTACGTGCACAACACCTCGGGCAAGCCGGCTCGCAAACTCGAGGGCTGGATCAACAACTTCAACATCGATCTCATGGCGCTCGTGCACGGCGTCGAAGCGGCGACCCCTCACCTCGCCAACGGCGGCGGATCGGTGATCAGCATCGGCACCACGGCCACGGCCGAACACTTCGGTGGTGGATCGGGTAGCTACAGCGCTCTGAAGTCGGCCGTCACCAACTGGACGCTCGGCCAGGCGCAGGTACTCGGCGCCCAAGGAATCCGCTGCAACGTCGTCTCGCCCGGACCGATCTTCGTCGAAGGTGGCGACTGGGACATGATCAAACAGCACATGACCCCGTTCTTCGAGTCGACCGAGAAGAACCACCCCGGTGGACACATGGGTCAGCCGTCCGACGTCGCCGATGCGGTGGCGTTCCTCGCCAGCGCTCGCGCCAAGCACATCAACGGCGTGAACCTCACGGTCGACGGCGGCTTCCTGAAGCGCGTCGACTTCTGACGCCCACGGAGAGCGGAAACACATGAGCGCTCCAGGACGGCGCGTCGACGTCACCCTCGTCGCCGGCGGCAAGTACCACGACATCGACTTCGCGCGACGCGAGTTGCTCGGCCTGCTCGCCGAGCACGACGAGTTCCGAGTTCGCGTGCAACCCGATTACGAGGACACGTCCGGAATCGCCAAGTCGTCGATTCTCGTGTCGTACACCTGCGACGTCCGACCCTCCGAGACGGCGCAGAAAGCCATCCGCGCGTGGGTGGAGAACGGAGGACGTTGGGTCGCCCTGCACGGAACGAATTCGGCTCTCACGCTCGGTGGACCGAACGGGGTCGACTCACCGCGTGTGTTCCCGCTCTGGGCCGACACCCTCGGCAGCCAGTTCGTGGCCCATCCGCCCATTCAGCCCTATCGCGTGCAGGTCTCCGACCCGAGTCACTGGCTGGTCGCCGGCATCGAAACCTTCGAGACCGACGACGAGCTGTACCTGAGCGAATACGCCGACCGCGACGCGCTGCACGTGCTCCTGCACACCGAATGGCAAGGTGACGCCGCTGGGTTCGTCGAGCACGACTGGTCGTCGTGCGATCCGGTGCATCCGGTCATGTACTTGCGCCGACTCGGTTCGGGCGCGGTGCTCTACAACACCCTCGGGCATTGTCGCGGGCACTACGACATGGCACCCGTTCTCGACTACTACCCGCGCATCGAGAGGTGCTCGTGGGAGAAGCCGGCGTACTACGAGTTGCTACGGCGTTCGCTTCGTTGGGCCCGAGGGCTCTCCGCGTGACGTCGTCACCAAGTCCATCGTTCATCCGTACATCCAGAGGAGTCACATGAGCATCTCCCCCGAGGTCCAATTCGATCTGCACCGACGCATGGTGCGGATCCGCCTCTTCGAGGAGGCGGCCGGTCGTCTCGCCGAGGCCGCCAAACTTCCCGGATTCCTTCACCTGTACGTGGGTGAGGAGGCGGTGGCCGCCGGCGTGTGCGCGGCACTCAACGACGATGACCACATCACGTCCACGCACCGTGGTCACGGACACTTGGTGGCCAAGGGCGGCGATCTCAACCGCATGATGGCCGAACTCATGGGCAAGTCGACCGGCTACTGCAAGGGCAAGGGCGGCTCGATGCACATCAGCGACCTCTCACTCGGCATGTTGGGAGCCAACGGCATCGTGGGAGCCGGATCACCCATCGCCGTGGGCGCCGCGTTCGCCAACAAGTACCGCGGGCGCGGTCAAGTGGCGGTCGCCTTCTTCGGAGACGGCGCGACGAACATCGGTGCCTTCCACGAGGCCGCCAACATGGCGTGCGCACTTCATCTGCCGATCGTGTTCGCTTGCGAGAACAACGAATACGGTGAATTCACACCCCGCGACAAGACGATGGCCATCACCGACATCGTCGACCGCGCCGCTGGTTACGGAATGCCCGGCGTGATCGTCGACGGAATGGACTCCATCGCGGTCCACGAGGCGGCCCTCGAGGCCGTCGAACGGGCTCGCTCCGGAGGAGGTCCCTCGCTCATCGAGGCCAAGACTTACCGTTTCTACAACCACCACGGCGTGCAGAACCTCGGCCTCAAGTATCGATCCGACGACGAGGTCGCACGCTGGAAGGAACGCGATCCGATCTTCTCGCTCGAGGATCGAATGATCGAGAACAAGGTGGCCACTCGTCAGCAATTCGACGACATCTGGGCCGATTGGCGTGCCGCCATCGATCGAGCCATCGCCTTCGCCGAGGAGAGTCCGCTCCCGACCGCCGATCAAGTTCTCGTCGACGTCTACACGACCGGAGGTTCACGATGAGCGACGAACGCAAACTGCCCTACGTCATGGCGTTCAACGAGGCCGTCAGTCAGGCCATGGAAGCCGACCCCAACGTTTTCTGCGCCGGCGAGGACATCGGCGCTTTCGGTGGCGTGTTCGGAACCTTCGGTGGACTGCAGGCCAAGTTCGGTGTCGAGCGAGTGGTCGACACGCCCATCAGTGAACAAGCCATCGTCGGTCTCGGCGTCGGAGCCGCGGCCACCGGCCTGCGTCCGATCGTCGACCTCATGTTCATGGACTTCATCTGCGTGGCCATGGATCAGATCGTCAATCAGGCCGCCAAGTTGAAGTACATGTTCGGCGGAGAAGCCACACTCCCCCTCACCATCACCACTGCCGGCGGTGGAGGACTCTCGGCGGCCGCGCAGCACAGCCAATCGCTCGAAGCCATCCTGTGTCACGTTCCGGGCCTGAAGGTCGTGTATCCCTCCACCCCCTACGACATGAAGGGTCTCATGACGGCGTGCATCCGCGAGGACAACCCGACCGTGATGGTGAAGCACAAGCGTCTCCTCGGAATGTCGGGCCACGTTCCGATCGAGCCCTATTCCATCCCGCTCGGCCAGGCCAACATCGTGCGACCCGGACGCGACGTCACCATCGTCGCCTACGGTCGCATGGTGCACGAGTCGGTCGCCGCCGCGGAGAAGTTGGCGGCCGATGGCATCGATTGCGAGATCATCGACCCGCGCACTCTGCAGCCGCTCGACACCGAGACCATCGTGGCGTCGGCCCGCCGCACCAATCGGGTGCTCGTGGTTCACGAAGCGGTGCGCTTCGGAGGCCTCGGCGCCGAGATCGCGGCTCAGATCCAGGAGGCGGCGTTCGATTATCTCGACGCTCCCGTGGGTCGGATCGGAGCGCCGTTCTCTCCGGTCCCGTTCTCTCCCGCCCTCGAACAGCACTACATCCCGTCGAGCGCCTCGATCGAAGCCGGTGTCCGCGAGGCCATGTTCCGGAACAAGGTCGGAGCCTGACTCCTCCGTGTCGACCGTCGGGATCATCGTCAACCCCAATGCGGGCAAGGACATCCGTCGTCTGGTGACCCCGGCGACGCACACGTCCGACGTGACCAAGGTCGGCATCGTTCGACGCGCCATCGTGGCGGCGGCCGAGTCGGGTGCCGAACGCATCCTTCTCGCTCCCGACCGTCACCATCTGGCCGAACGCGCAGCCGACGGGATCGACGCTCCGGTCGAGATCGTCGACGAACCGGTCACCGGTTCGCGCTTCGACACCATCGCAGCCGCTCGGCGGTTCTGGAAGGAACAAGTGGGGGCCCTCATCGCTCTCGGTGGTGACGGCACGTCGCGTGACGTGGCGCTCGGCTGGCCCGATGCTCCACTCATCGCGGTGTCGACCGGCACCAACAACGTGTACCCGACCGCGATCGACGGTACGTCGGCCGGAGCGGCGGCGGCCTTCGTCGCCACCGGTGCCGTGAGCCTCGAAGAAGTGGGCCGTCGCAGCAAGCGCATCGTGGTTCGCATCGACGACGGAGTGACATCGCTCGACGACGTCGCTCTCGTCGATCTCGCGTTCGTCGACACCGATTTCATCGGTGCTCGTGCGGTACGTGATCCTCACACCGTGCGCAAGGTCGTGGCTGCCATCGCGACGCCGACATCGACCGGACTCTCCAGCATCGCCGGCCGACTGCATCCGGTCGATCGCAACGAATCGGGAGGAGTTCTCGTCTCGCTCGGTGACGGCGGTCGTGCCGTTCGCGTTCCCCTCGCACCCGGTTCGTTCACCACGATGCGCGTGTCCGAAGTTCGTCCCCTTGCCGAGGGCGAGGAGATCGTCGTCACCGGACGCACGATCCTGGCCTTCGACGGCGAGCGCGATCGCACGGTCAGCGACGAGGGTCGAGTGACGATTCGCATCGAATCGAGCGGTCCACTTCTCGTGGACGTCGATCGCACACTTCTTCTCGCCGCCGAACGACGTCTCTTCGACACCCCCTCGGAGACTCAGAAACACGGAGCGCCACATGGCCACTGACTTCCTGATGCCCAAACTCGGACTCACCATGGAGGAAGGAACGATCCTCGAGTGGCTTCTCGACGACGGCGCGGCCGTCGAGCCGGGAACCCCGGTGCTCCGCATCGAGACCGACAAGGTCGAAAGTGACGTGGAAGCCGTGAGCGCCGGACGCTTGCACCGGCTCGCTGACGTCGGTTCGACCCACGCATGCGGAGCCGTGATCGCTCTCCTCCTCGCCGAGGGCGAACAGCCTCCCGCCGCCGGTCGGCCCGCCGCGCCCGTGGCGACGGCAGCACCGATCGCTTCGACTCCGGCCGCCAGCACGGCCGCCGCACCGACCCCGGCCCGACGAACCGACGGCCGACTGGTCGCCTCCCCCAACGCTCGGCG
>JBEDFW010000069.1:0-4641 GCA_041174985.1 Actinomycetota bacterium
ATCGTTCCGGAGGATGCTCGACGAGGGCTTCGTCGAGCATCCTCCGACGAACCACTTCCGAAACGTTCAGGTCCGGTCAAGAATCACCGTTGATCGACGTTTCGTCCCGACTGACGAAGTACGGTCGTGGATGCGGTTTCCAGGGTCGACCAGACCCGACCGCAACGAAGGAAACGTGACTACATGAAGACCAGAATCGGATCGATGATCAAGGTGGGCGCAGTCGTCGCCAGCCTCGCTCTCGTCGGCGCCGCTTGCGGTGGCGACGATGGTGGCGGCGGCGGAGACGGTGGTGTCGATCGCGACGCCGCTCGCGCCAAGCTCGAAGCGATGATCGGTGAAGACGGCATGCCCGAAGAGATGGTCAACTGTCTCGTCGATGCCGCTCTCGACACCTTCGACGATGCCGACCTCGAGTCGGTACTCGACGGTGGCGACCCGAGTCAGGCCGCCGAAGACGCCTTCACCGAGAAGGCCATCGAGTGCGCAGGCTGATCACGGCCTGATGTGATGTGGTGACGTTCAGTCACCGACGCGTCGCGCGTCCTCGATGAGGTTGATCTGATAGAGAACCTCATCGAGGGCGTCGGCCGCGCTGATCGCCGAGTAACGCTGCGGAGCATCCGGCCCGCAGCACGACGGCACGGGCGACAAGATCGTCCACGGGCGCGGATGCAAGAACTGCACCACGCTGTAGCGCTCGCCTTCGAAGCCGGGTGAGGCAATGACTCGATGCCAACCGACGGGAATCACACCGTTGGTGAGTCGCTCGAGCATGATGCCGGTGTTGATGATCACCTTGCCGTCGGGCGGAATGGCGTCGATCCATTCGCCGTTCACTTCCACCTGAAGACCGGGGGCAGTGGCTCGCGGAAGCGCAGTGATCAGGTTGATGTCGCCGTGTGCGCCGGCCCAGATGTGTCCACCGGCGGGTGCGTCCTTCATCGATGGATAGCGAATCGCGCGCGTGAGCGTGGGCCCGTCCTGGACCATGTCGTCGAAGAAAGTTTCACCGCAGCCGATACCGAGGGCGATCACACGCAGGAAACGTCGTTGCAGATCGGCGATCGCGTCGTGGAACGCATAGAGAACTTTCGAGATCCCCGGCACCACGGCATCGGGCAACAATTGATCGGGATACGAACCCGGGAACTTGCGGCGCAACGGATGACCCGACGGAATCGGTGACGCCCAGTTGACCATTTCTTTCCAGTCGGGCTTGTCACTCGACGCCGCGGTCTCCACGAGCAGTCCGGTGTAACCGGTCTGTCCGTGTGCACCCGGAGCGACGAACTTCTGCTTGACCTCGGGTGCCATCGAGAAGAACTCGCGCAACATCCCGTACGCAGTGTCGAGCAGGTCTTCCGACAGGTCGGAACTGGTGTAGACGAAACCGGTGGCGAGACTGCGACGAACGCCATCGACCACAGCGCGCCGAGTGACTTGTGAACCGCCCTCGAAAGCGAGGAGATCGACGTCGAGAATCTGATCGGTCATGGCTCGGACGCTAACGGTTCGTCGCCAGAGCCTGCTCGATGTCGGCCCACAAGTCGTCGAGCGACTCGAGGCCCACGCTCATGCGGACGAGCCCGGGATTCACCCGTGCGTCGCCCGGATACTTCTGTCGCCTCTCCCAGGTGGTCTCCACTCCACCGAGGCTCGTGGCCTCGACGACGACCCGCGATGCCGCGCACACCCGGTCGGCGACCGACGCACCTCCGACCACCACGAAGCTGATCATCGGCCCGATGTGTCGGACCGATTCGACGAGAGGATGGTTCGCCAAACGGGTCGCCAGTTCGTCGGCGGTACGGCTGGACGCCTCGTAGCGAATGGGCAGGGTGCGCAGTCCGCGCAGCGCGAGGAAGGATTCGAGGGCTCCCGGTGTGGCACCATGCACGACTCGTACTCGTTCGAGCGCGGTCATGATCACGTCGTCGTTCGTGCACACGAGCCCGATCATCAAGTCGCTATGACCGCCGATGAACTTCGTTCCCGAATGGAAGACCACGTCGGCACCACTCTTCAACGGTCGAGCGCCCATCGGGCTGGCGAAGGTCGAATCAACCACGGTGCGAATACCTCGGGCCGAGGCTTCACGACACAGACGCGGCAGATCGGCTTCGTCGAGCGTGGGGTTGGTGGGCGTTTCGATCCAGAGCACCACGCCGTCGGCTCCGCGCGAGGCGGTCCGCTCGGCCCCTTCGAGAGCGCCCACGACGTCGAGTGTGTTCTCGATCGCCACTTCGACGGTCGTGAGGGTTCCGGCATCGGTGAGATCGCCGAGCAAGGCGCGCACACCGAGGTAACTCACACTCGGCACGACCACGATCTGCGGACGAAGAGCATGGACGATGGCGGCTGCGGCGGCCATTCCCGACGCGAACGACAGGCAACGGCCACCTTCGAGTGCACCCACCGTCGTCTCGAGGGCGCGCCAGGTCTCGGTGCCGTGCGTGCGTGCGTAGTCGCCCACACCGCGGAAGTTGGACGCGAGCACGATCGGCGTGTTGAGCGGTTCGCCCTCACCGATCGGTCGTCCACCCGTGACGGCGATCGTTCGCGGCGACAGTTCTCGATCAGCCATGACGAACGAACACCTCCGGATGGCCGCCGGTGTGGATGAAGACCACGTGATCTCCCGACGACCAGCGATCGACGTTACCGAGCAATCCGGCCATGCCCTTGGCGGTGTACACCCCGTCGAGGACCCAGGCACCGGCTCGCGCACCCCATTCCGCGGCGGCGACGGAGGCCTCGGTGGGGATCGCGTAATCCTCACCCATCCAACGCGTGTCGATCTCGACGTCGGACGGTTCGACGACGCCGGGCAGACCGGCGTACTCGAGTGCACGCGACGCGAGATCGGCCACGTCGGGAAAGTTGTTCACGACGCCTTTGGCCACACCGATGGCGATGACGGGCGGAGCCGACAGGCCTCGGGCGCGACGCCATGCTCGTCCGGCCACGAGACCGGCGTGAGTACCGCCGCTCGACGACGTGAACACGATGGCTCGCGGTTCAGTCGGACACTGCTCGACGAGTTCGTCGTAGGCGACGATGTAACCGACCGCACCCACGAGCGTCGATCCGCCGATGGGGATCGAGAAAGGCCGTAGGCCGTCGGCACGAAGACGCTCGGTGAGCGATTCACGTTCGATCTCGAGCACTCCCCATTCGGCCGGACCGGCTCCGGTGAAATGCAACTGAGCCCCGAAGAGATCACTGAGCAACTGATTGCCCTCGAGGTGATCGGGACGATCGCCGGCGAGAACGAGATGGGTCTCCCATCCGAGCACCGCTCCGGCGGCCGCAGTCATCCGACAGTGGTTGGATTGTCCGGCACCCACCGTCACGAGCGCATTCGCTCCGTCACGTCGCGCCGCCCCGCACAGGAACTCGAGTTTGCGCGCCTTGTTGCCACCCATGCCGAGACCGGTGAGATCGTCACGTTTGACCCAGAGTCGGACTCCGTCACCGATCACCGGTCCGGGTTCGAGAGGTGTGGGAGTCGTGGCGAGGCGCACCCGGGGCACGCCGTTCCACGGCTCGTCACGCGGGTCCGATGTCGACGTCATCATCCGAGAGATTACGGTGACCCCGTGGCTGCGACCGACTGGAATCCGCTCCTTCGCGCCGAATTCGAGGAGCCCTACTGGAAAGAGCTCCAGACCTTCGTCGCCGACGAGCGCCGTCGCGGTCCGGTGTATCCACCGCACGCCGACGTCTTCGCCGCACTCCATCTCACACCCCACCGCGACGTGCGCGTCGTGATTCTCGGGCAGGATCCGTATCACGGCCCGAATCAAGCTCACGGTTTGTGCTTCTCCGTTCGACACGGGGTGGCCACACCCCCGTCACTGCGCAACGTCTTTCAGGAACTCCGTGACGATCTGGGTTGCACGGTCCCGAATCACGGCAACCTCGAACACTGGGCGCGCCAAGGGGTGCTCTTGCTCAACACCACCCTCACGGTTCGCGCCGGTCAAGCGGCTTCGCACCAAGGGAAAGGATGGGAGCGCTTCACCGATCGCGTCATCACGACGGTCGGCGAGAAATCGGAACGCGTCGTGTTTCTTCTGTGGGGTGCGCCGTCGCGCAAGAAGAAGTCGCTCATAGACGCGTCACGACACACCGTGATCGAGTCGGCTCACCCGTCGCCGTTGTCGGCACACAACGGGTTCTTCGGATCCCGGCCGTTCTCACGCACCAACGAGGCGTTGCGCGAGGCCGGCCGGGAACCGATCGATTGGCAAATACCGGATTAGCCGCCGGCCGGGCTCGGGAAGTCGCGGGGCTCTTCGCCGGCCGGAGCAACGTCGTACACGTCGACGGCACCGTCGACGACGAACAACTTGTCTTCGGTCGGCCATTCGCCGGGCAGGTAGCGCTTACCACCGTCCACGTAGAACAGCATGCCCGTGCCTTCCTTGCGGTTCTCGTCGGGACCGGTCGCCCCGGCGTCCCACCAGAACAACGTGGCGTCGTCGATGCCCGCGTAATCGGGCTCGTCCCAGATGCCGTGATCACCCCACGTGAGCCAGGGCTGGCTCACCGCCGGGATGGTCTCGAAACTGCGGATCGCCTCGGCGAGCGACTCGTGCGTGAGATTCGGCCCGGCACTCTGGAGCGCCGACATCA
>JBEDFW010000070.1:0-7380 GCA_041174985.1 Actinomycetota bacterium
AGTCGTGTCATCGGCGTCCTTCGCATCATGAAAGCTCTCATCCTCGCCGGCGGAGCCGGGACTCGGCTTCGGCCCATCACTCACACGAGCGCCAAGCAGCTCGTTCCGGTGGCCAACAAACCCATCCTGTTCTACGGCATCGAGGCCATGGTGTCGGCCGGGATCACCGAGATCGGCGTGATCGTGGGCGACACTCGGGCCGAAGTGATGGCCGCGCTCGGCGACGGCAGTGCTTTCGGAGCGCGCATCACGTTCATCCCGCAGGACGCTCCGCTCGGTCTCGCCCACTGTGTGCTCATCGCCCACGACTTCCTGGGTGACGACGACTTCGTGATGTATCTGGGTGACAATCTGCTCGAACAAGACCTCGCGGCGTTCGTGCGGGCCTTCGAAGCGGCTCGACAGTCGAGCGAACCTCCGACCGCCCAAATTCTGCTGAAGAAGGTTCCCGATCCGCATCGTTTCGGGATCGCCGAACTCGACGCAGCGGGCAATGTCGTGCATCTGGTCGAGAAGCCGGCCGACCCGCCCACCGACCTCGCACTCGTCGGCGTGTATCTGTTCGATCGAACGATCAACGCGGCCGTGCGAGCCATCGCACCGTCGGGTCGTGGTGAGCTCGAGATCACCGACGCCATCCAGTGGTTGATCGACCAGGGTCACCGTGTTCGCTGCGAGTTGCTCACCGGTTGGTGGATCGACACCGGCAAACTCACCCCGTTGCTCGAGGCGAATCGCCTCCTGCTCGACGTGATCGAACCACGAATCGACGGCGACGTGGACGACGCGTCATCGGTCGACGGACGAGTGGTCGTGGAAGCGGGCGCCGTCGTGCGCAACTCCACGTTGCGTGGCCCGCTCGTGATCGGGGCCGGAGCGACGATCACCGACAGTTTCATCGGTCCGTACAGCGCGATCGGCAACGGTTGCGAAGTGGTGCACAGCGAGATCGAGCACTCGGTGATCATGGAACGCAGCCGCATCGTCGACATCCCACGCCTCGAGGACAGCCTCATCGGCAAAGAGGCCGAAGTGGTGCGCTCGGGTCGCAAGCCCCGTGCCCTACGGTTGATGATCGGCGACCACTGCCAGATCGATACGGAGTGACATGCCCACCCAGGCCGAGAGCGTCATCGAGAGCGACCGGATCGCCGGAGTGTGGGTGGTCACGCCGTTGATCCACGGTGACGACCGCGGGCGTTTCGTCGAGACCTATCGGCGCGAATGGATCCCAGGCGCGCGCGAGATGATCCAGACCAATCGTTCCGACAAGGCGGCCGGTGCGCTCGTGGGATTGCACTACCACCTTCATCAGGCCGATTACTGGTACGTGGTGGTCGGCACCATGCGCGTCGTGCTCCACGACTTGCGCGCCGGTGGACCCACCGATGGTGCAACTCAGGTGATCGACCTCGACGCGCGCGAGCACAAGGGCGTGTACATCCCGCCCGGTGTGGCCCACGGATTCTCGGCGCTCACCGATCTCACCATGACCTATCTCGTCGACGGTTATTACAACCCGGCCGACGAGCTCGGTGTCGCCTGGGACTGCCCCGACGTGAACGCCGATTGGGGAGTGGCCGAGCCCGTCATGTCACAACGTGATCGCACCAATCCGAAACGGCGCGACATTCCCGAGGGTCTGCGGCCGCGTTGGCCGATGCGCACATGAAGCTCTTCGTGACCGGGGCGGCCGGTTTCATCGGATCGAACTACGTGCGTTGGCTGCTCGCCAACAGCGACGATCAGGTCACGATCTTCGACAAACTCACCTACGCCGGCAATCTCGAGAGCATTCGCGATCTGGTCGACGATCGGCGTTGTCGATTCGTGCAGGGGGACATCTGCGATGCCGACTCCGTTCTCGGGGCCATGCAGGGTCATGACGCAGTGGTGCATTTCGCTGCCGAGAGTCACGTCGATCGCTCGATCGTCGACCCGTACGCCTTCGTGCGAACGAACGCCTTCGGTACCAACGTGATGTGCGACGTGGCTCGGCAAGTGGGCGTGCAGCGTTTCCTGCACATCAGCACCGACGAGGTGTACGGATCGATCGACGTCGGCTCGTTCACCGAGACCGATCGTCTCGGGCCCCGATCCCCGTATGCGGCGTCGAAGGCGTCGAGTGATCTCATCGCCTTGTCGTACGTGACCACGTACGGTTTGCCGGTCGTCGTCACGCGGTGTTCCAACAACTTCGGGCCGTATCAGTTCCCGGAGAAGTTGATTCCGTTGTTCACCACCAATCTTCTCGACGGCAAGAAGGTCCCGTTGTACGGCGACGGCGGCAACGTGCGCGACTGGATCCACGTCGAAGACCACAATCGCGCCGCGCATCTGGTGCTCCAGAAGGGCGCCGTGGGTGAGATCTACAACATCGGGGCGCACAACGAGATCACCAATCGCGAGATCACCTACCGATTGCTCGAACTGTGCGGACGCGACGAGAGTTTCGTGCAACCGGTGGCCGATCGCCTCGGTCACGATCGCCGATATTCGGTGACCATCGACAAGATCAGTGCGCTCGGCTGGACGATGCAGCGTTCGTTCGAGGACTCTCTCGCCGAGACCGTCGACTGGTACAAGCAGCGACGCGATTGGTGGGAACCTCTGAAGGCGCGCGCCGGTCTCTGACATGCGCGTTCTCGTCACCGGCGCCAACGGTCAACTGGGTCACGACGTCATGGCGTCGTGGGGTGCAGCGGGCGACGAATTGCTCGGTACCGACCTCGGAGAACTCGACATCACCCGCCGGGATCACGTGCACGACCTATTGGTGGCGTGGCGTCCCGACGTGGTGGTCAACTGCGCGGCGTGGACCGCCGTCGACGCCTGCGAAGCCGATCCGGAAAAAGCCAACTCGGCCAACGGATTCGCAGTGCGATGGGTGGCCGAGGCCTGCGATTCGATCGGAGCGCGGTTGGTGCACATCAGCACCGACTACGTGTTCGACGGGACCAAGTCGTCGCCGTACGTGGAGACCGACACCCCGAATCCGCAGTCGGTGTACGGCTCGTCGAAATTGATGGGCGAGCGCGAAGCCCTCGAGATCGGCGATGCGGCCACGGTGGTTCGCACGTCGTGGGTGTGCGGAGCCGTCGGATCGAACATGGTGCGCACCGTCCAGAAACTGGTCGCCGATGGTAAACCGATGGCTTTCGTGAACGACCAGGTGGGCCACCCCACCTTCACGGCCGATCTGGCGCCAGCTCTGCGACGACTGGTGACCGAACGGGTGTCGGGCCTGGTCCACGTGACCAATCAAGGCGCGGTCAGTTGGTACGAATTCGTGCGGGAAGTGGTGCGACTCCTCGGTGCCGACCCCGATCGGGTACGACCCATCACCACGGCCGAACTTGATCCGCCGCGGCCGGCGAAACGACCGGCCAATTCGGTCCTCGACAACGCAGTGTGGCGGTCGCTCGGATGGCCGATGACGCGAGATTTTCGCGAGCCGCTACGAGAGATGTTGGCGAACTGATTCAGTGCGGCGCGCCGAATTGGCGGTCGCCGGCGTCGCCGAGGCCCGGCACGATGAAAGCGTTCTCGTTGAGTCGCTCGTCGACCGACGCCGTGTAGATCTTGAGATTCGATCCCTGCTTGCGCAGGAATTCGATGCCTTCGGGTGCGGCGAGCACACAGATCACGATGATCGGGCCGGTGGCATGACGTTCGAGCAGAAGCTCGATGGCGTGGGCGAGTGATCCACCGGTGGCGAGCATCGGGTCGAGAACGATGCAGGTGCGACCGGCGAGGGTTTCGGGAAGCTTGTTGACGTAGGGCTTGGGTTGGAAGGTGTGCTCGTCGCGACTGATGCCCACGAATCCCACGTCGGCGTTGGGCATGAGTTCTTGCGCGGCGTGCACGAAACCGAGTCCGGCGCGAAGCACGGGCACCACGACCGGCTGACTGGCCAGCACCTTGCCGTCGGTCTCGGTGAGCGGGGTGCGCACCCGGGTGGCGACGGTGGGCAGATCGCGGGTGGCCTCGGCGAGGAGGAGCATGCCGACGCGCTCGAGCTCCTGGCGGAAGAGAGCGTTGGGAGTGGAGGCGTCGCGGATCCGGGTGAGCGAATCAGCGATGAGCGGGTGATCGACGACGTGAACTTCGACGGGCATGAGACCCATTGTCGCGCATCAGCCGGCGGCGGCCCCCAATGCCTGCTCGGCCCGAAGGAGGGCGTACCGCGGCTTGATGAGGCCGTCGATGATCTTGAGCCGCTCGGGGAACGGGGCGAAAGCGCTCTTGGCCGCGTTGACCGTGAGCCACTCGAAGTCGTCGACGTTCCAGCCGAAGGCCCCGTTGAGTTGACGGAACTCCTTCGACATGGAGGTGTCGCTCATGAGGCGGTTGTCGGTGTTGACCGTGACGCGGAAGCGCAGGCGGCGGAGCATCCCGATCGGGTGCTCGGCGATCGAGGCGCACACGCCGGTGTTGACGTTGCTCGTGGGGCACAGTTCGAGTGGGATGCGGCGGTCGCGCACGAAGGCGGCCAATCGCCCGAGCTTCTCCTGGCCCACCGGCCCCTCGATGTCGTCGACGATGCGCACGCCGTGGCCGAGACGTTCGGCACCGCACAACTGCACCGCTTCCCAGATGCTCGGGAGACCGAAGGCCTCGCCGGCATGGATGGTGGTGTGGAAGTTCTCGCGCTGCACGTGATTGAAGGCTTCGAGATGGCGCGTGGGCGGATAGCCCGCTTCGGCGCCGGCGATGTCGAAGCCCACCACGCCGCGGTCGCGCCACCGCACGGCCAACTCGGCGATCTCGAGGCTGCGGGCTGCGGTGCGCATGGCCGAACAGATGGCGTAGATCGTGAGGTCGGTGCCGGCCGATCCGCGCTCGAATCCGGTCATGATCGCCTGCATGACCTCGTCGAGAGTGAGGCCCTTCTCGGTGCACAACTCGGGTGCCATGCGAACCTCGGCGTACACCACGCCGTCGTGGGCGAGGTCCTGGGCGCATTCGAAGGACACACGTTCGATGGCGTCGCGATCCTGCATCACGCCGACCGTGTGGGCGAAGGTCTCGAGATACAGCACGAGGTCGTTGCGCTTGGCTCCTCGGTGGAACCATTTCGACAGATCGGCCACGTCGGTGGTGGGCAGATTCTTGTACCCGTACTCGTTGGCCAGCTCGATCACGGTGGCCGGACGCAGTCCACCGTCGAGGTGGTCGTGCAGGAGGACCTTCGGATACTTCACGAAGGTGTCGTGCGAGGTTTCCATGGCGGAAGGTTAACGGTGAGTCGCCGAAAACGGATTTCGCCGTACCCTGTGAGGCATGACACTCTCCGAAGGCCGCGTCGATCCCCACGACCCCCGCGTGCTGGCGCGTCTCACCGTGCTCGGGAACACCGTGCGCGAGGCGATCGAGCACGTCGAAGTGTTTCCGGCCCCGGCCGACGTGACGGTCGTACGTTTCTCGACCGACGAGTTGTCGTCGATTTGCCCGGTCACCAGTCAGCCCGACCTGTCGACCCTCGTCATCGAATACGAACCCTTCGAGTGGTGCATCGAGTCGAAGAGCCTCAAGCTCTATCTGTGGGGTTTCCGCGACCGAGCGGTGTTCGCCGAAGCATTGGCGGCCGAGATCGCACGCGAGATCATGGACACCGCCAATCCGCGTACGGTGACCGTCACGCTCACGCAGCGTCCGCGCGGTGGGATCGAAGTGCAGGCCGTCGCCCGTCTGGGTGGTTGACTCCTAGCGATACTGGTGGCAGATCAGCACGAAACACGTGACGTTTTTGCCACCAGAAGCACCAAGGTCAGTGGGAGTCGCCGGGGCGGTAGGGAAGGCCGGCGTGGGCGGGCGGACGCAACTGTTGCCGTGCTCCCGCCAGCACGATGATCGTCACGATGTACGGCGTGGCCGCCACGAACTCCGACGGCACCTCGTCGATCACGTTGTACGCGATCACCAGACACACCGCAGCGGCCAACGCACCCGTCGCGATGACGGCTCGTTTGCGCCACACCATGTAAACGGCGAGCAGTACCAAGGCCACGGCGAACACCACGAGCAACGCCGGCACGTTCTTCTCGGCGCGGAACTTGAGCGCGGTCGGGAAACCGAACAGCAACGCGCCGCGGAACACACCCCAGGGCTGCCAGTTGCCAAAGATCGTGGTGGCCAGTCCGATGAATCCCTGACCACCGGTCTGACCCTGGCGGTAGGTGCTCGTGAAGACCGACGACAAGTAGGCGCCACCGAATGCGGCCAGGGCACCACTCACCGCCATGGCCTGGTAGCGCAGGCGGGTGATGTTCACGCCGAGGCTCTCGCCGGCCTGAGGCGATTCACCGCTCGAACGAAGACGCAGACCGAATCGCGTCTTCCAGAGGATCCACACCGACACCGGCACGATCGCCACCGCGAGCACCGTGGGCAGATACACGTCGCTCGTCAGACCACGCAAGAGACCGGCGACGTCGGGAACGAGGGGCCAGTCCTTCTTCTTCTCGAACCAGCCGAGGATGTCGGGTGACTCCCACGAGCCGATGCGACCACCGGAGAGGAACGGCATGTCGAATTCGCCGTACCCGCCCTTGCCGGTGGGTGACTGGCTCTCGCCACCACCTTGTTGACCCTTGAAGAAGATGATCGACAGGTATTCGGTCGCACCGGCGGCCAACGTGTTGATGGCGATACCCGACACGACGTGATCGACATTGAAACGCACGGTGGCCAACGCATGAAGAAGACCCACGAGCGAACCAGCGACGAGGGCCATGGCGATACCGGCCCATGATCCGTACTTCCAGGCGCCGTATCCACCACACCAGGTGCCGACGATCATCATTCCTTCGATACCGATGTTGACGATGCCGGCTCGCTCGGCCCACAGACCGGCCAGACCAGCCAGGAGAATCGGCGTCGCCACCCGCAACGTGGACGAGATCGTTCCCGAGGAGGTGATGTCGTCGGCGTCGGTCACGATGCGCACGATCGACAACACGAGCAAACCGCCGAGCCAGATGATCATCGTGCGGCGGGCCGGCGACAACGACTTCCAGTAGCCGGGCTTCACGGCCGTTTCGGTGAGGGTGGCGGTCATGCCGTCACCGCGTCCTGAGCCGCCCGCTCGGCGTCGAGTTCGGCGGCGGCCTTGCGCTGAATGCGTCGGTCGTCCCAGCGCTTCACGGCCTCGTTGATGATCACGACGGCGAGCACGATGACGCCGGTCATGATCGTCGTGATCTCCTTCGGAATGTCTTCCAGTTGGAGTCGACCCGAGGCCTCGCCGAGGAACCCGAAGAGCATGGCCGAGAAGAAGATGCCGAGCGGATGATTGCGTCCGAGCAGCGCCACGGCGATGCCGTTGAATCCCTGCTGTTCGGCCAAGTTGTTCTGGTACGCGTGCACGTCACCGAGAAG
>JBEDFW010000071.1:0-9290 GCA_041174985.1 Actinomycetota bacterium
GTTCAGATCGGTGGGGCGAGCGCGCCCGGTCGATCGGCGGCGTGACGAGCCCTTCTGCACGTCGTGGAGGCTATCGCTGCGGGTCGGCGAGGCGGGGTCGGGTGGATGTGGCGATCGCCGCTCGGTCACGAACGATCGGACGAGACCACCGGACGAATCGCCTGTAGTTCACGACGCAACTGCCACATCTCGCGCAGGATCTTCACGATCACCGACGGTGACGACAACGTGGACACTCCGCGGGTTCGCGGGAAGTAATCGACTCCGAACTGCACGATGTGATAGCCGAACTTGTGAGCACGAATCACGAGTTCGGCGTCGATGAACGAGCCCTCGGACTTCAACTCGACGTGATCGAAGATCCGTCGCTGACACAACTTGAAGGCGAAATTCACGTCGCGCATCTTGAGACCGAAGAAGACCCGGACGAGAGCGTTGTAGAAGAACGAGTAGACGGTGCGGACGTAGCCCTCACCGGTCCGGTCGAGGCGATAGGCGCTCACGACGTCGGCCTCGTAGTGCCGCATGAGACGACACGCCTTCTGAAGTTCGTCCATGTCGAAGGGGAGATCGGCGTCGGTGTAGAGGACGAGGTCACCGGTCGCGGTGGCGAATCCGGTCTTGATCGAACCACCGAGCTTGCGGTTCTTCGGATGGTGCACGACCTTCACCCTCGGATCGGCCGCCGCGGCTTCGTCGGCCAGTCGGCCCGTCGAGTCGGTCGACGCGTCGTCGACGATGATGATCTCGAAGTCGGCGATCTCTCCCGAGGCTCGCAACGCCTCGGCGGCCTCTCGAGCCGCCTGCAAGGTCCGACCGATGTACTCCTCCTCGTTCCACATGGGAAAGAAGAGCGACAACTTCTGGAAATGCGCCGAACGGGTCTCCGCAGCCACGTGGTCACGCTAGCGGTGAGTCGGTTCGTCCCGTATCGTGACCTCGTGAGCGACTCGTCCGACCGTCCACGTTCGAGGACGTCCGTACGACGAAACCGACTCGGTACCGCATGGGCGCGCGTGGTGGCCGCCGGATGGGTCGGAATCACGCTCGGTTTGGCGAGCATCGGTGCTTCGTCACAAGTGATCGGCCGACCGGTGTGGTGGGCCGACGACGTTCGATGGGGCACGGTGGGTGTCGTCGCAATGGTGTTCGCCGTGTTCGCCCTGTGCACCGGCATCGTCGTCTGGTGCTTCATCGGTGGATCGTGGATTCCGCAGGTGTCGACACTCGGCGGACTTCTGCTCGCCATCGCCGCCTTCGCCGATCGGGACGCATCTCCCGGTGGTGCGATCGTGACGGGCGCGCTCGCCGCGGCGGCAATCCTTCTCGGTGTCGGGGCCCTGTCGGGGCTCTCGTCAGGACTCGTTCAACGCAACGACGCGGCGAGCGACTCGACCACCGCCGTCTGAGATCCCACTTCGGGTCCCGCGCCCGGACGGTGCGTGCGCACGTGGAGAAGGGCCGCGTCGAGATCCATTCCGGCGTGCAGACACATCGCCACGGCGAGAGTCCCGGCACGCCCCATGCCGGCGCCACAGTGAGCGACCACATGACGCCCACGGGTCAGTCTCGCCCACACGTCGGCGTAGAGCGCGAAGGCCACGGGCAGGTCGGGCGACGACAGGTCGTGCACCGGGAACCACAACGCGGTCGGCGACTCACGCAGCCACTCCACGTAGCGGGGAAATCGATCGACGATCTCGTGCTCTTCGACCAGACACACCACGTCGACGTCGGTCGACGAGAAACCGACACGGGTGAAGAGGGCTTCTGGATCGGGGCCGATCGCGTGTTTGCCGCAGAGCAGGAGCGACCCCGGGACGTCGAGAGGAATGCGGTGCACTCCCCCGTCGAGATTCATCGAGACCGCCGATCCACGACGCCAACCTAACGACGACGGCGTTCGACATGCCGGCGACCGCTCGGCGATAGCGTCGTCCGCATGTCGACCGGCCAGCCGTCCCAGCGCGTTCTCACCTCGTTGCCCGTGGGCGAACGAGTGGGAATCGCCTTCTCCGGTGGACTCGACACGTCGGCCGCCGTGGCGTGGATGCGCAACAAGGGAGCGATCCCTTACGCCTACACCGCCGATCTCGGCCAACCCGACGAGCCCGAACTCGACACGGTGCCCGAGCGTGCCAAGGAGTACGGCGCCCACGTCGCGCGGCTCGTCGACTGTCGTACCGAACTCGTGCGCGAGGGGCTCATGGCTCTCCAGTGCGGCGCGTTCCACATCACGACGGCCGGCAAGACCTACTTCAACACCACCCCTCTCGGTCGCGCGGTGACCGGAACCCTGCTCGTTCGCGCCATGCAGTCCGACGACGTCGACATCTGGGGCGACGGTTCCACCTACAAGGGCAATGACATCGAGCGCTTCTATCGGTACGGACTTCTCGTCAATCCGAAGCTACGCATCTACAAGCCGTGGCTCGACCAGACCTTCGTGTCCGAGCTCGGCGGTCGAGCCGAGATGAGCGAATTCCTGGTGGCGAACGGACTGCCGTATCGCGCGAGCAAGGAGAAGGCCTACAGCACCGACGCCAACATCTGGGGCGCAACTCACGAGGCGAAACTTCTCGAGGAACTCTCCACACCGATGGACATCGTCGAGCCGATCATGGGGGTCGCCCACTGGCGCGACGACGTCGCCATCGCCCCCGAAGTCGTCTCGGTCCGCTTCCACGAAGGTTGGCCGGTCGCCCTGAACGGCAAGGAATTCGTCGATCAGGTCGAGCTCGTGCACGAAGCAAACCGCATCGGTGGACGGCACGGACTCGGCATGTCCGACCAGATCGAGAACCGCATCATCGAAGCCAAGAGTCGCGGCATCTACGAAGCACCCGGACTCGCTCTCCTGCACATCGCTTACGAACGTCTCGTGACGGCGATCCACAACGAAGGAACCATCGAGAACTACCGAACGATGGGCCGTCGACTCGGCCGACTCCTGTACGAAGGACGCTGGTTCGATCCGCAGAGCCTCATGCTGCGCGAGCCCATCATGCGTTGGGTCGGCTCGGCGATCACCGGCGAAGTCACCCTTCGTCTGCGACGCGGTGACGACTACACGATTCTCGACACCACCGGCCCCCATCTGACCTACGCACCCGAGCGTCTCAGCATGGAGCGAGTCGAGGATCAGGCTTTCGGACCGCTCGACCGCATCGGCCAACTCACCATGCGCAACCTCGACATCGAGGACAGCCGCAGCAAACTCGACGTGTATCGATCGGCGGGCACACTCGGTCCGGGCTCCGGAGGCCTGCTCGAACTCGAGTGAACGTCTCGTCAGATCGAGACGATCACCGACGAGCCATGACCGAACAGACCCTGGTTCGCCGTGATTCCCACTCGCGCGCCTTCGACCTGCCGACCCTCGGCCTGACCGCGCAACTGCCACACGATCTCGCACACCTGGGCGATCGCCTGGGCCGGAATCGCCTCACCGAAACTCGACAGCCCGCCACTCGCGTTGACCGGGACGCGACCACCGATCGACGTCGCTCCCGAACGCAGCAGACCTTCGGCCTCTCCCGGCGCGCAGAGTCCGAGGTGTTCGTACCAGTCGAGTTCGAGTGCCGTCGACAAGTCGTAGACCTCGGCGAGCGACACATCGGACGGTCCGATGCCCGCCTCCTCGTAGGCCGACCAACAGATGGAGTCCTTGAATCCCCGGGCCGGCGGAGCGACCACGGCCGACGAGTCGGTCGCGAAATCGGGCAGCTCGAGAATCGTCTGCGGATACGTGGGAGTGACGGTGCTCACCGCCCGCACGCGCGGCACGCCCTTCAACGATCCGAGACGTTTCTCGGCGAACTCTCGTGAGGTCACGATCATCGCCGCCGCACCGTCGGAGGTGGCGCAGATGTCGAGCAGGCGCAGAGGATCCGACACGATCGGACTCTTGATCACGTCCTCGACGGTGTTCTCCTTACGGAAACGCGCGTAGGGGTTGTGGAGTCCGTGTCGCGAATTCTTCACCTTCACCATGGCGAAGTCCTCCGACGTCGCTCCGTACAGATCCATGCGACGACGGGCGAACAAGGCGAAATACACCGGATTGGTGGCACCGAGCAGATGGAAGCGGAGCCAGTCGGGATCGGTCTTGCGTTCACCACCGACCGGAGCGAAGAAACCCTTGGGTGTCGTGTCGGCTCCGATCACGAGCGCCACGTCGCAGAACCCGGCCAGGATCGACGCCCGGGCCGACTGCAGTGCCTGCGATCCGCTCGCGCATGCCGCGTAGTTCGACGACACGCGAACTCCGGTCCAGCCGAGTTTCTGGGCGAACGTCGAACCGGCGATGAAACCCGGATAGCCGTTGCGGATGGTGTCGGCTCCGGCGACGTACTGAATGTCGCGCCATTGCAGCCCGGCGTCGGCGAGCGCGGCTCGTGCCGCCACCATGCCGTACTCGGTGAAGTCGTTGCCCCATTTGCCCCACGGGTGCATCCCGACACCCATCACCACGAGATCGCGATCGGACATCAGACGGCCTTTCCGGTCTCGGCATCTCCGGCCGCCGGCGCCCACACGTACACCATGTGTTCGGTCACGGTTCCGTCGTCGTGCTGTTCGCTGTGGAGAACATCGGTTTCGAGTTGCATGGGCATACCGACCTTCAGATCGACAGCGAGCACACCCTTCGGGGCCTGGCCGAGAACGATCAGACCTTCGCGTTCGAGATGCACGGCGACCAATGCGTACGGCTCGAACGGATCACTCGCCTTGTAGGGCGGAGGCGGCGCGTACTGGTTCTCGGTATAACTCCAGACCGTTCCCCGACGGCTGAGTGGTGTCGGCGACAAGGTGGCCGAGTCGCAATCGGGATTCGGACAGTTCTCGATGCGCGGCGGGAAGACGTAGGTTCCGCAACCGTCGCATCGACCACCGATCAACGTGGGGTTCTCGTCGAGGGTGAACCAACCTTCGACGGCCGGCACGCGCGAGATGCGAGAAGACGACTGATTCGACACGTGGTCAGACTAATCAGCCGGTCACGGAACCGAACCAACGGCGGGACCGGCATCGAGGAAGGGCACCAACTCAGCGGTCAGGATCTCGGCGAGCACCTCTTCTCCCATGTGCACACCGTCACCGCGCAGACCGCCGGGCTCACCGCCGTTCGCGCTCTCGTAGCGTTCGACGATCTCGGCCCAGTCGAAGAACTCGATGAACGGCCAGCGCTCCCCGTACGCGGCCATCTCTTCGTTCCATGCCACCACTCGCTCGGGTCGTCCGAACGTCGCCTCGCCGAGCGCACCACCGTGAATCGTCGGGCTCGTGAAGAACACCACTCGAGTACCGGCCGCCTCGGCGAGACCCATCAGGCGATCGACGGCCACGTCGTGACGACGCGCGAACTCGTCGCCACCGACCACGTACCAGTCGCCGTCGGCCTCGTACATCTGATCGGCTTGTTCGGGTACCGACACCACGATGACGAGAATCTCGGGTTCGAATTCTTCCCACAACGGAATCCAGGTTCCGTCGAGATCGGGGCACGCCGTCATGTCGAACTCGACTCCGTCCCACCAGCGGATCCGGAACACGTCGACCAACGGGCAGTTGCGCCCTCCGGCCCAGACGACCTCGTAGCGATCACGGGCCACGTCGTTCAAGGCACGGGCGACACCGTACGAAACGCTGTCACCGATCACCACGACACCGGTTCGATCGTCGGCGGCATCGAGTCGCGACACGAGCAGATCGAACTCGCTTCTCCACACTTCCTCGGTGGGACTGTCGACGTAGGCAATGGTTGTTCGCTGAGCACCGAGATCGGCCAACCGGTTGCCGAGTTCGTCACCACGGATCGCGTCGATGATGAGCGTCGCGCTCTCACCGACGAGCGACTGGAGTGCGAGCGAGTACCCGAGCGGAACCGTGAAACGGCGCTGGAGCGTTCCATCGAATTCGAGGAGTCGCCGCGCCGTCTCCTCACCTGCGAGCGCCGACACGTGCTCGCGTTCGAGATCACCCGTCGCGATCACGAGCACGTCGAACTCTTCGCGATCGTCCAGGATCGAGGCGACCGACGGGCAACCGCCGAGTTCGGTACCGCCGAGACGTAACGGGCAGTCGGGACGCGAGCGGTCGACGACGTCGACGGTCGCACCCACGTGTTCGCGAACTCTCGACGCGATCGACGAGTCACCACCGATGACGAGGACCCGTCGACTCGGCACGGGGGCCGAGTTCACCTCGACCGGCGCCGTGGGATCGTCGGCCTCGGCGTCGAAGGCGACCACCTGATCCGGCGCATCGACGCCCGCCAACACCACCGGTGTCGGTCGCGCGACCACGAACACCACGGCGAGAACGACAGCAACGGCCGCGACCACCGCGACGCCGGCGTGTCGCGGCGCCGCGAACGAGCGGCGACGACGGATGGGTTCCTCGAGAAAACGGAACGACAGGACCGCGATCATGACGGTGATCGCAAGTCGCACCGCATCGAGGGCGAGACCGTCGAATCCGAGCCGTTGCTCGTTCACGGCCATGAACACCGGCCAGTGATACACGTAGAGCCCGTAACTGACCTTGCCCACCCACACGAGCGGACGCCACGACATGAACGAACGGACAGGCCCCGGCACCATCGCCCCCAACACGAGCAGACACGACACGAGGGAGAAAGCCGCCAACCCTCCCTCGTAGACGATGTCGTCGCTCGTCTCCACGGTGGCGACGAGTACGAAGAAGAGAACGAGGGCGCCCGTCGACACCACCGCGGTGATCCCTGCCCATCGTTCGGCGACGTCGCGACCCACGGGCAACACGAGGGCGAGGAGTGCACCGATCAGGATCTCGACGGCTCGTACGTGGGTTCCGAAGTACGAGAGAGTTCGAGAGGAGGTGAGGGCGCCGGCGACCAGACTCGCCACGACCAGAGCCACGACACCACCGAACACGACCGTTCGTTGTCGACCGACACGTCGGCCGAGCAAGAGAAGGGCGGTCATCACCAGAGGAAAGACGAAGTAGAACTGCTCCTCGATCGCCAACGACCAGAAATGCTGGATGGGCGACGCCGTCGCCGTGAACAGATCTTCGTAGGAATTACCCGTGGCGGCGAACCGCCAATTGGCTCCGTACCCGAGGGCGGCGAGAAGGTCGCCACGTAGACGCGGCCCGTCGAAGATCGGGGTCGTGATCGACACGAGAGCGACCGCCGCGATGGTGACGAGAGCGGCCGGCATCAGCCGGCGCAGACGGCGCGCCCAGAAGGTTCCGAGACGTACGTGCCCCGACGAGTCGAATTCGCGCACCATCAACTGCGTGATGAGGTAACCCGAGAGCGTGAAGAACAGGGAGACCGAGAACACTCCACCGGGGACGAACGACCATTCGAGGTGGTAGGCGAAGATCACGACGAGAGGCAGACCTCGTACCCCGTCGAGGCCCGGAACGTAGGGAAGTCCCCGCGCGCCAGCGTTCGTCGAACTCACGTCGTCCCCCACCTCGAATGAGTGTAGAAGTCACGGTCGACGGTCACCGGGGCGGATGTGACGGGGCGTCAGATTCCGTGGTGACCCCGACTAGGGTGCGGGACGCCATGGATCTGCGTGAAACCGCCTCTCAGTCGGCGTTCCGAGCCGAAGCCCGCGCCTGGCTCGCCGCCAACGTGCCGTCGCAACCCCTCGCAAGTTTCGACACCGAAGTCGGTTTCGCCCAGCACCGTGAGTGGGAGAAGCGTCTGGCCGGTGGGCGCTGGTCGGCCGTCTCGTGGCCCGAGCAATACGGCGGTCGTGGCGCCGATTACATCCACTGGCTCATCTTCGAAGAGGAGTACTACCGGTCGGGTGCTCCTGGTCGAGTCAATCAGAACGGCATCTTCCTGCTCGGTCCCACCATCATGGAAGTCGGCACCGACGATCAGAAGGAACGTTTCTTGCCGACCATGGCGTCGAGCGAGATCGTGTGGGCGCAGGCCTGGAGCGAGCCGAACGCCGGCAGCGACCTGGCCGGCATTCGCAGCAAAGCGACTCGCGACGGCGACGACTGGATCCTGAACGGTCAGAAGATCTGGGCGAGTCGCGCCGTGTGGGCCGACTGGTGCTTCGGAATCTTCCGCACCGACCCGTCCGCCGAACGGCACCGCGGGCTCACGTTCATCCTGTGCCCGCTCGATCTTCCGGGCGTGACGGTTCGACCCATCGCACAACTCGACGGTGACACCGGCTTCGCCGAGATCTTCTTCGACGACGTACGCGTGCCCGTCGAGAACACTCTCGGTGGTGTCGACAAGGGTTGGCACGTCGCCATGGCGACGGCCGGTTTCGAGCGCGGGGTCAGCCTGCGCAGTCCGGCGCGATTCACCGAGGCGGCCAATCGTCTCGTGCATCTGTGGCGCACCTACGGCGACCCGTCCGACACCGCGCTCGCCGACGCGGTCACCGATGCATGGATGCAGGCCGAGGGTTACCGACTGCACACGTACCAGACGGTCACCGGCATGCTCGAAGGACGACCGATCGGCGCCGAGGCGAGCCTCAACAAGATCTTCTGGAGCGAGATGGACGTGCGGATCCACGAGATCGCCCTGCAGATCCTCGGACCCGAGGCCGAGCGCATGGAAGGTCCGTTCGAACGATGGGTCGACGGTTTCCTCTTCTCGCTCAGCGGACCCATCTATGCCGGAACCAACGAGATCCAGCGCAACATCATCGCCGACCGCGTGTTGCAGCTGCCGAAGGGGATGTGAGCCGTGAAGTTCTCGTTCACCGACGACCAGCGCATGTTCGCCGAAGGTCTACGCGATCTGCTCACCAACGAGTGTCCGCCCTCGCTCGTTCGCCACACGTGGGAGAACGGCGAGGGTCACTCGCCCGCGCTCTGGACGAAGCTCGGCGAGATGGGGGTCCTCGGTCTCCTCGTCTCCGAAACCGACGGGGGCATGGGCAGTGATGCCGTCGACGCCGTGCTCTTGTTCCAGGAACTCGGTCGCGCCGCCGCACCCGGACCCGTGCTCGAGCACATGGCGGTGGGTGCACCCCTCGTCGCTTCGTCGCACCCCGGCGTCGTCGACGGATCGAGCATCGTCACCGTCCACATCGACGAATCGCCGTACGTCGCGCACGCCGCCGTCGCCGACCTGATCGTCACCCGTACCGGAATCCGCTCCGGCTTCTCCAGCACCGACGCCCACGGAATCGACGGCGCTCGACGCATCGCCACCGTCGAAGGTGGTTCCACCGCTCCCCTCGCCGACTCCGCACCTCTCGAGACGTCGTTCGATCTCATGGCCCTCGCCACCGCGGCGTATCTGATCGGTCTCGGCGAGC
>JBEDFW010000072.1:0-3233 GCA_041174985.1 Actinomycetota bacterium
CGGTGGCGGACGTGGCATGAAGGTCGTGCGCAGCGCATCCGAAGTTCAAGACGCCATGGATTCGGCGCAGCGCGAAGCCAAGGCGTTCTTCGGTCGTGACGAGATCTACGTGGAGAAGTACCTCACGTGGCCGCGCCACGTAGAAGTGCAACTCGTGGGTGACCAGCACGGCAACTACGTGTGGGTGTCGACGCGTGACTGCTCGGCTCAGCGTCGCCATCAGAAGCTCGTCGAAGAGGCTCCGGCTCCGGCCCTTCCCGATGGCGGCGAGGACGCCATGGGCGAGGCTGCCGTCCAGGCCGCTCGCGCCGTGGGCTACTTCAACGCGGGCACCGTCGAATTCATCTACCAGGACGGCGAATTCTTCTTCCTCGAGATGAACACGCGTCTCCAGGTCGAGCACCCGGTCACCGAAGTGATCACCGGCATCGATCTCGTCGAATGGCAGATCCGGGTGGCCGGTGGCGAGAAGCTTCCGATGACTCAGGAGCAGGTGGCGGCTCGCCGTTACGGCCATGGCATCGAAATTCGTATCAACGCCGAGAATCCGGCGGGTGGCAAGTTCCTTCCCTCGCCTGGCCCGATCACCAAGTTGTCGACCTCCGACGGTTTCGGTGTGCGTTTCGACTCGGGTTACGAAGCCGGAGACGAGATCAGCCAGTACTACGACAACTTGGTCGGCAAGTTGATCGTGTGGGGCAAGGATCGTCCGACGGCGATCGCCCGCACCATCCGTGCACTCGACGAGATGGTCGTCGAGGGAATCGCCACCACGATCCCGGCCGATCTCGCCATCCTGCGCCATCCCGATTTCGCAGCCGTCACCCACTCCACCAAGTGGGTGGAAGAAGTTCTCGATCTCTCGGGCGTGTCGGCTCCGGTTGCGCCGGCACCGGCCGAAGGCGAAGCACCGCTCGTACGCCGCAACACCACGGTCGAAGTGAACGGCAAGCGCTTCGACGTGGCGATGTGGGTGCCCGATCAGCCGATGGTGGCCGTGTCGGGTGGCGCGAAGGCGGCCAAGAAGCCGACTCGTGCTTCGTCGGGCGGCGGCGCGAGTGGCGGTGGATCCGGCGAAGTCGCCGCACCGATGCAAGGAACGATCGTGAAGGTTCTCGTGGAAGTCGGTGCGACGGTGGAGGCCGGTCAGGCCGTCGTCGTGCTCGAAGCCATGAAGATGGAGAACCAGATCCAGGCCGAGAAGTCGGGCACGGTCAAGGAGATCAAGGTGAAGGCCGGTGACACCGTCGGCGGCGGTGACATTCTCGTCGTCATCGCCTGACGATGACTCCCGACGAACTCGTCGATCGTGAATTGATCCGCGAGCTCGTCCAGCGGTATGCCCGCGGTGTCGATCGTCGCGACTACGAGTTGGTCCGTTCGTGTTATCACGACGATGCGATTGATGAACACGGCCCGTACGTGGGCGGCGTGGACGGTTTCGTCGAGTTCTTGCGAGAGCAGTTGGCTCGGTGGGCGGTCACGCAGCACGTGATCGGTAATTCCTTGATCGAGTTGGATGGCGATCGAGCACGCGTCGAGACGTATGCGGTGGCCTACCACCGCACTCTCGATACCCCCGGTCGTCCGGTGCACGACGTGACGGCCGGCTGTCGATATGTCGACGTGATGGAGAAGCGGGACGGCACGTGGGGCATCGTGCATCGCGTGGTGGTGATGGATTGGTCACGCCGTGACGAGGTCGACGAACGATCGGTGGTGACCGAAGTGCAACGGAGGGATGGGCGAGACCCGAGCGGGTATCCCCTCGGCGCCCACTACCCCGACGACCCCTCCTATCGAACCTGACTTTGGCGATCCCTTTGGTGATCCCTTTGGTGATCCCTTTGGTGGTCTCTCTGGTGTTCTGGGTCTGTGATCGGACGCTATGCGTCCGATCACAGACCCAGAACACCAGGTTGGGGAGCTGATCAGGCGAACGGGACGTCGACGCCGGTCTTGATGGCTTCCTGCAGGGTGTCGATCAGGCTGGCGACGTCGATCCAGTTCGGATTACCCGGATTCAGGAACGGCGGCGTGAGTCCCACCGACTCCTGAATGTTGATACCCGATCGCAGACGATCAGCCAAGAACGCGAACTCATCGGTCGACAACGACGTACGCACGGAATCTCTCATCACACGCGCCAGATCGGGGAAGTTGAGGAGCACCTCACTGCCCGAGGTCTGTGCCGCCAGTTGCTCGAGGAGATGCCGCTGTCGCCCCATTCGGCTGTAGTCGCTGTCGGCGGCGCGCGACCGCACGTAACCGAGAGCAAGAGTGCCGTCGAGATTCACCTCGCCCGGCCCGATCAGATCGGGATACCGATACTTGGCGCCTGGGATGTTGCCGGGCATCGGAATGCGCTTGTCGAGCGTGACCGTCACGCCACCGAGTGCATCGATGAGGTCGAGGAATCCCTGCATGTTCACGAGCACGTAGTCGTGAATCGTCACATCCATCGAATACGCGATTCCGGTCGCCAAGGCGACGGCTTCCGGGGCGAGATCACCACGCAGGTATTGGGCCGCTATGTCGGGATTCGCATACACGTACGGATACACCGCGTTCGTGAGATCGGTGAATCCCTTGGGGAACTCGGCGTGCATCGGTGAGCCTTCGGGGAAGTCGAGGCCTCGAAGGTTGCGCGGGATCGACACCATGGCGATGCGCCCCGAATCACGGTGCACCGACACGAGGATCATCGTGTCGGTGCGCAATGCCCACCGACCCGGACCTTCGTCGCCGCCGAGCAGAAGGATGTTGTGGAATTCCGATCCGGTGTCGATGGTGTTGGTGTTGACCACGGCGAGGGGGTCGGAACTCCCTGCTGTCACGAAGACGTCGTTGATCACGTCGGTGAGCTGATCGGCCCGAACGACCGAGAAACCGGCCGGAAAGGCCACGACCAGGGTGCCGAGCACGGCAACGAACGACGCGAGTCGTTTGCGTGTTCCGGGACGACGGTTGTTGATGACGTCGATCACGGCGATCAATCGTGTGATCACGAACAAGGCGCACACGATCTGCACGATCAACAGCACCGTGGTATCGAGCACCAGGCTCGTGATCCGGTCACGACGCACGAAGCCCACGACGACCGCGGCGACTGGCACCAACACGCCGAAGAACAAGAGAAGCCACGACACGATCTTGCGTCGCATGAACGAGGGCGCCCCCGGCAGGATCAGCGACGCCAGAACGGCTCGAGTCGGGCCGCGCGGCTTGTCGGC
>JBEDFW010000073.1:0-2730 GCA_041174985.1 Actinomycetota bacterium
CTGCCCACTGCATCGAGGATCGGGCCACGATCTACACCGGCGGCACGTCGGTGGCCACGGTTCGTTCGGTGGGTCAGGCGACCGGATACGCCCATCCGTACTACTCGTACAACGCATTCCAGCTGATCTACGACTTCGGTCTCTACAAGCTCGATGCACCCGCGGCCATCGACGTCGCGTCATTGCCCAAGGTGGGCTCGTACGACGATGCGGCCGCTTGGGCCACCAACACGCCCGTGCAAGCGATCGGGTGGGGTGTCACGAGTGCGGGAGGTTCGGTGGCGTCGACTCTCCTGGCCGGCACCATGCAGATCGTGGCCAAGTCGGCTTGCTCCGACCTCGATCTGTCCCTCGGAAACGTGTTCGACGCCAGCACGGCGATCTGCACGTACGCGCCGGGAGTCTCGTCGTGCAACGGCGACTCCGGTGGTCCCGTGGTGGCCAACGTCGGCGGCACGTACGTGGTGGTCGGCGTGACCAGTTACGGACCGATCGCCTGCAACGGCCACAGCGTCGCGGCCTGGACGCCGAGCGCGCTGACATGGATCAGATCGAAGACCGGACTACCACTCGGTTCCGGGTCGGGTCTGCCGTCCAACAGTCTGGAGATCACCCGAGTGTTCGGCCTCGATCGTTACGAGACCGCCTCGGCCGTCGGAGCCATCTGGGAAGAGGCCAAGACGGTCTTCGTGGCGACCGGTGACAAGTTCCCCGATGCTCTGGCGGCCGGTGCGGCGGCCAGCGCCTACGGAGTGCCGGTGCTGCTCGTCAAACCGTCCAGCGTTCCGGAGTCGACCAAACTTCTTCTCGAACGTCTCATGCCCACGACGATCGTCATCGCCGGCGGAACCTCGGCCATTTCGGCGGCAGTGGAATCGACTCTGAGAACGATCACCGGTGCCAACATCGAACGACTGGGAGGAGCGGACCGTTACGCCACGGCCGACCTTCTGACGGGTGATGCATGGGACGGGTTCGTCAGCGACCGGGTCTGGATCGCCAGCGGCCGTGATTTCGCCGATCCGTTGATCGCGTCCACCGCAGCCGCCGTCTTCGGCGACGCCTTCGTTCTGATCGATGGCCTTCGTCCGTTGCCAGCTTTCACTCGGGCGCGCCTCACCGGACTCGATCCGCTCGGGATCACCGTGGTCGGAGCGTCGTCCGCTTTCGCTCCATCGACGCTCGACGAACTGCGATCGTTCGGAACCGTGACCACCGTGTTCGATGCCAACGTCTCGGACCGGTCGGTGAAGGTCTGGGGCGATCTCGCCGTGTCGGAGTGGGCGTCGCTCGCGACGGTGGCCAACTTTCCCGACGCGCTGTCGGCGGTGCCCTTCTCGGCGCTCGAGCCGGTGTCTCCGCTGATGTTGGTGCCGACGACATGCGTGACGTCATCGGTGAAGAGCGAGATCTCGCGACTCGGAGTGTCGAAATTGGCGATCTTCGGCGGACCGGCGGCCCTCAACGAACAAGTGGAGGCACTCGCCGTCTGTCCGTGACGGGGTCAACCTCGCACGTGGGAGAGAAGAGCCGCGAGCAGATCGTCGTATTCGTCGTGGGCCGGGAAGTGCGGGAACTCTCGTTTGACGTTCTCCGGTGCGTGGAACAGGAAACCGGCGTGCGCTTCGGCCAACATCGCCGTGTCGTTGTAGGAGTCTCCGGCGGCGAAGACGCGATAGTTGAGATCACGTAGAGCTCGGACGGCGAATTTCTTCTGGTCGGCCATGCGCAATTCGTAGTCGACGATTCGATCGTCCTTCACGACGAGACGGTGGCACAGGATCGTCGGCATACCGAGCAGTCGCATCAAAGGACGCCCGAACTGTTCGAAAGTGTCCGACAGGATCACCACCTGGGTGTGCTCGCGAAGTTCGTCGAGGAAGGCGCGAGCTCCGGGAAGCGGCGAGAGGCCAGCGATCACCTGCTCGATGCGAGACATGGTCAGACCGTTGCGATCGAGAATCTCGAGTCGACCCTTCATGAGCACGTCGTAGTCCGGCTCGTCGCGCGTGGTCCGACGAAGGTCCGGGATGCCGGTCGCCTCAGCGACCGCGATCCAGATCTCGGGCACCAGGACACCTTCGAGGTCGAGAGTGACCACGGTCTGGTTGGGGCGATCGGCGATGGCCATGATTCTCCTGTTTCACTCCGAGACCGACGCACGCACTCGAGACTGGAACCACGCCAATCCCTGTTCGTGCTTCGGGCTGAGGGTTCCCGAACGATAAGCGCCACTCGCCAGGTTCACCTGCACGGCCTCGGCGATCCGTTGGTCCTCGTCGAGGGTGACGTTCGACATCTCCAACATCGATGCGACCGATTCGTCGGAGGTGTCGACGGCGAAGTAGTCGTAAATGATCTTGGTTCGGGTCGTCGACAGAGGGACGATCCTTTCGACGTTCATGGCCTCGGGGTAGACGTTGATCGCCAGATTCGGATAGCGGAAGACCCAGAGTCCGGCGCTGACCGAGTTCTCCGTGGTTCCCGAGCGATGGAGACAGTACGAAGAATGAGGAATCGTGACTTCGTAGGTGCTCATGTCGAGGGCTGCTCCGAGCATCGGGTGGAGCAGGGGAACATGGTACGCCTCGAGATAGTTGTCGACGTAGGTCTTCCAGTTGCACTCGAGGATTCGCTCGAGTCGTTTCGCATGTCGCATGTCGCCGAATGTGAAATCACCGAGTCGATCGCCGAGATCACCGGAAGAATCCGCCAGTGACGGAGCCTCGG
>JBEDFW010000074.1:0-8182 GCA_041174985.1 Actinomycetota bacterium
GCTCGAACTCTGGTCGCGAGTCGATCGCCCGAATCTGATGGTGAAGATTCCGGCCGTGTCGTTCGCGAGATGAGGATCGACTTCCACGCTCACGAAGCCGTCACCGCCTCCACTGCTGGCATGAAGAGAGGCGAAGACGTCGAGTGCACCGTGGATGTCGGCGAGAACGAGGCTCCAGTAACAGTCGACGATCGACGATCCCGACGCCAAGAGCGATCGGAACTGTTCGTCGTAGGCAGTCGAGCCTTGAATGGCTTTCTGGAAGATCGTGGGGTTCGACGTCAGGCCACGAACTCCGTCGTCGCGCAGGCGCGCCAACTCTCCGGAGGAGATCAGGTCACGCTTCAGATTGTCGAGCCACGGACTCTGACCGCATTCGGCGTGCAGACGTAGCAACCGTTCGCTCATGGCGTCACCGGCCGAGCGAGTTCATGACGGCGGCAACCACCGCGGCCGGGTTCATCCCGAGGCGGTCGAGGACCACGCCTCCCGGAGCACTCGCCCCGAAGCGATCGATTCCGAGACATCGGTCGGCGTACTTCGCCCACCCCATGGTCGAGCCGGCTTCGATCGACACCGTGGGAAGGGCCGGTGGCAGGATCGCGTCGGCTCCTCGAGAATCACCGTCTCGAAGTCGTTCGAATCGGTCCCACGACGGCATCGACACGACACGACACGACACCCCTTGGGCGGCGAGAAGTTCGGCGCCGGCGAGCGCGACCGTGACTTCGCTCCCGGTGGCGACGATCACGGCATCGGTTCCGTCACGAACGATTCCGGCCCCGGCGATCACCGCTGATCCGTCGGTGACGACCGGAAGGTTCTGGCGACTGAGAACGAGGGCGGTCGGACCGTCGTGTTCGAGCGCGATACGAACGGCCACCGAGGTCTCGTTGGCGTCGGCCGGACGTATGACCTGGAGACCGGGGATCGATCGCAGGGCCACCAGATGCTCGATCGGCTGGTGTGTGGGGCCGTCCTCTCCGACACCCACCGAGTCGTGACTGAAGACGAAGACGCACTTCGCGCCCGACAACGCCGCCAGACGAACCGGCGGTTTCATGTAATCGAAGAAGACGAAGAACGTTCCACCGATCGGAATCACTCCGCCGTGGAGAGCGAGGCCGACCATGATCGAGCCCATCCCGTGCTCACGCACGCCGTAGAAGATCTGTCGTCCGTCGGGAGTCTCGGCCGACACAGCGGTCTGGCCCGACAACTTGGCACCGGTGTTGCCGGTCAGGTCGGCGGCCCCGGCCAGTAGTGCCGGTTGGAGTTCCATCACCGCATCGAGCGCCTTCTGCACCGCGACGCGCGTCGCGATCTGTTCCCCGGCGGCGAACGTGGGGAGAGCGGTGGCCCAGTCCGAGGTCGGACCGTTCCAGAGCGTGTCGAACAATGCACGACGACTCGACGTCTCGTATCGCTTCTGCCACTCAAGCCGTGCGTCGGTACCACGCCGCGCATGGGCGCGACAGGCGTCGACCACCTCGCTCGGCGCCCAGAACGGCTCGTCGGGAATTCCCATGGCCGCCTTGGTTCGTGACACGTGCTCGGCCGTGAACGGATTGCCGTGCGCCTCGTGCTTGTCGGTCCAGTCGGGTGACGGAGCTCCGACGCGAGTGCGAAGAATCAACAATTTGGGCCGGTCGTCGTTGGAGTCCCGGGCGGCCACCAGTGCCGATTCGAGCGCGTCGAGATCGTCGGCGATCTCGCCGAGACGTGTCACCGCCCATCCGTACGACGTGAATCGGGCCGCGACGTCGTCACTGCACGTGAGATCGGTGCGACCGTCGATCGTGATCCGGTTGTCGTCGAAGACGACGATCAGTCGACCGAGCTTCTGATGACCGGCCAGTGACGCCGCTTCGTGACTGACTCCTTCCATCAGACAGCCGTCTCCGGCGATCACCCACGTGTGGTGATCGATGAGATCGGATCCGAGACGCGCCCGGAGTTGACGCTCGGCGATGGCCAGGCCGACGGCGTTGGCGAGACCCTGACCGAGCGGTCCGGTCGTGACCTCCACACCGGGCGTGTGGCCGCGTTCGGGGTGACCCGGTGTTCGCGAATCCCACTGGCGAAAGGCCCGCAGATCGTCGAGCTCGACCCCCGAACCCTGGAGAAACAACAGCGCGTACTGCAGGATCGACGCATGACCAGCCGACAAGACGAATCGGTCCCGATCGGGCCACATCGGATCGGCCGGATCGGCGCGCAACACCCGTGAATAGAGAACGTGTCCGAGGGGCGCGAGAGCCATGGCCGTTCCCTGATGACCGCTCTTGGCCGCGAGGGGAGCATCCATCGCCAAGCCACGAACGAGAGAGACGGCGGCCCGATCGATCTCCGGAGCGAGGCGTGGAGAGAGGGTCACGGGGCCGACTGTAGTTGGCCCGATCGGGACCCGACGTTTCACACGGGCGGCAGAAGTGTGAAGGGAACGATCGTCCACGGCCCGCGGTCGACACGACAATGGGCGTACACCGGGCCGTAGTCGTCGAAGGTCAGTTCACCCTTGACGAGACGGTAGGTGAAACGGCCGGGCTCGACCGTGAAGGGACTCACGTTGCGCGCGACCTGTTCGCTGTCCTCGGTCAGTCCGCGACGGAACACGACTTCGAAGACACCCGAACCCGAACCGTCAGGGGGACAATGGATCAACGACACCAGATGAGGATCGATCGTCACCGGAACCGGACCCGGAGCCGCCATCGAGAACATCGCACCGGTGATGTCGATGCGAGTGCTCGGCCCTTCGACCGATCGCAGCTGGAAGTTCTCGACGAAGAGCGCGGCGACGATCTGCACGGGACGAGCCTAGAGCGCGGGCCGCGAAACGACGTCAGGTCCGCGACGCGACGAGTCGGATCCGCGCCAACCGGACCCACGACAACATGCGGATGCACCACCAACCCGGATCGATCTCGAACCATCGGTGCGAGAGGCGAGCCGAGGTGGGTGCGGCGTGATGGTTGTTGTGCAGACCCTCTCCAGCGGTCAGGAACGCCAGCCACTGAAGGTTTCCCGCCCCGTTCGGATGAGGGCGACGACCGAAGTGGTGACCGATCGCGTTCACCGCGGCCGAGGTTCCGATGTACAAGTTGGTGTGAACGACGGCGGCCACGAGGCCCGCCCAGGGCCCGATCACCACGACGAGCGTCGCGATGCCGATGATCAATCCGGCGATCGCGTGATCGAAGAGGGCTCGGTCCCATCGGTCGGACGGGAGGTCGCGCGCGTACTTGCCCACGACTTCGGGATCGCGTACCGCACGTCGATAGAGCGCCAGATTGGTCCACTGCACACGCCACCATCCGAGCAGCACGGGTGAGTGCGGATCGCCCTCCACGTCGGTGTAGGCGTGATGCTTGCGATGGACCGCGACCCACTGGCGCGGCCGAATACCGGTCGAGATCCAGATCACCACTCGGCACACGAATCGAGCCGGAGCGGCAAGGGTGAGGGCCCGATGGGAGAGGGCACGGTGCAGGTACACCGTCGTGAACAGATTGGCGAACATCGTCACGGCGAACCCGACGAGCACTCCGGTCAGCACCAGCCTCATTGGCGCAAGGTATCACCCGGCTCGGTGTGCGAGAGTACGGGTGTGGAGCGAGCCGACTCATTTCCTGCGGTGTCCGACGAGGTACGCGAGCGCTGGATGAAATTCGGCAAGTGGGACCGGGTCTACTTTCCTCAGCTGGTCGGTATCGAAGTGGTGGACGTCCGTGAGGGCTACTGCCGTATGCGAATGCCTTTTCGACCCGACCTCGAGCAGCCCATGGGCATCGTGCACGGGGGTGCCATCGCCACCCTTCTCGACGTGGTGGTGGTTCCCGCCATCGGGAGCGTGCTCGAAGCAGGTGTCGGGTATTCCACCGTCGACATGCACATTCAGTACCTCACGTCACTCGTCGGCGAGACCGCGGTGGCCGACGGATGGATCGTCAAACGGGGGCGTTCACTCGTCTTCTGCGAGGCCGAGGTCACGGGTGAGACGACGGGCAAGAGCATCGCTCGAGCCTCATTGACCTATTTCGTGGTCCCGTCGAGGCCCTACGCCACCTGACGGATACCGGCGTCACAGGCCCAGGACTCGTAAGGCATTCTCGCGGAGGAACTTCGGCCAGACCTCGTCCTTGAACGGGACGTGCGGCATGTCTCCGAAGATGCGTTCGTACGTGAGACCCATGGGCCAGTAACCGGCGTAGATGATCCGGTCCGCGCCGCGAGAGTTCGCGTACTCGATGATCCGCGGGTCGTAGTGCTTCGGAGCGAAGGCCGAGGTCGAGTAGTGCAGGTTGGGCCACTTGAGCATGAGCTTGACCGCCAACTCGGTCCAGGGTTGGCAGCCGTGACGGGTGACGACGGTCAGCTCGGGGAAGTCGTAGCACACGATGTCGAGCAGTTCGACGTGCTGACACATGCTCGGCACACGAGGTCCGGGAATTCCGGCGCAGATGAAGATCGGAATCCCGAGTTCGGCGCACACCGAGTAGATGGGATACCAACGCGCGTGGTCGATCGGCACCTGAGGCGTGCAGCCGGCCGGGAAGGTGCCCACCGCTCGCAGACCGAACTCGTCGTGCAGGCGGCGAATCTTACGAACCTCGTCGACACCGTTGTTGGCATCGGCACTGCACGACGGGATGAACCGGTCGGGATACTCGCGCATGGCTCGCACACCGGGTTCACCTTCGATCCCGATCATCGAGCGTTCGATACCGAAATGATCCATGGTGTCGATCGCGACGGCCACCGGGTCGATGTCGGCGTCGATCGCTCCCGGAACGTTGTGCTTGAAGAGATATTCGACCGGGAACATCGTCTCCTTGCTCGTCGGTTCCTTGATGTTGCCGCGGAAGAACTCGTAGAGACGACGCGGATCGGGATCGGGGAATCCCATCATCGTCTCGATGACGCCGATCTTGGCGAAATCGGGACTCACGAAGGCGAACCCAGGAACGCGAATCCGTTGTCGCGCATCACGCGACGGATCTCGGTGTCGGAGAACCCGTCGAGATCGTGGACGAAGGTGGTCGGAATCGCCAGGCCTTCGGCGTGCGGATAATCGCTTCCGAAGAGGAGGCGCTCGACCCCGATGGTGTCGGCCAGGAGGCGAATGTCGTCCTCGTAGAACGGGGCGATCCAGACCTGCTCGCAGAACTGCTCGACCGGATCCTTGGCGAAGTGGAAGGGCTGCGCGGCGTAGGCCTTCTTGAACTTCTTGACGAGATTGGGGACCCAGTCGGCACCGGCCTCGATCGAAGCCAGACGCAGACGAGGATGACGACTCAGAACCCCGTGCGTCACGAGCACGGCGAACATGTCGAAAGGTGCACGGTCGCTCGTCATGAGCCGCATGGGTGACTGCTGGAACGCCTTGAATTCACCGGTGGGTTCCCAGTCGTCGATGTACTTGCCGTAACCCGCATCTCCGGAGTGGAACGCGACCGACACTCCCGCCTCGGACAGTCGAGCCCAGAACGGGTCGAAGATCGGGTCACCAGGGGAGCGGGTCGCGCCACCGTCGATCGGTGCCGGCGAGGTACGCATCACGACGACGCGAACTCCTCGACCGATCGCCCACTCGGCCTCCTCGACCGCCCACTGCGGATCGGCCAACGTGATGTACGGGGCCGCGAAGATCCGCTCCTTGTAGTGGAAACCCCAGTCCTCGTCGAGCCAACGGTTGAAGGCACGGAAAGCGGCGCACAACGCCACGCCGTCGTGCTTCAGCGATTCCTCCATGCCCACGGCGAGGGTCGGGAAGAACATCGCCGCTTCGATGCCCTGGGCATCCATGACGGCCAGACGAGCGTCACGATCGCGGTACGCCGGGCTGATGGGATCGAGCTCACCGAACAACTTGCGCATGTCCTCACCCGACACTCGACCGCGGAAGTAGTCGTCGAGCGCACCGGGCTTCGACACGGGATCGAACGTGGGGTTCGGAATGAAGCGATTGACGCGACCACCGACCAACAGGCGTTTGCGCCCACCGATCTCGGCCCATTGCATGCACCGGGACGCCATGTCGCGCGGGATGTGACGCGTGAAGGCGTCTTCAGCCTCGTAGTAATGGTTGTCGGCATCGAATGCCGCGTAGCCCAGTTCGGGTCGCGGTGCCGTCGTGGTCGTCGACATGAGCCCTCCTCGTGGTACGAAAGACGGTAGCCGAGGTCGGCCGAGCCGATACGGTCGAGGCGTGTGCGGTCGCTTCACGTCGGTCACCCCACCTGATGAATTGGCCCGTCTGTTCGAGACACCGACTCCGTCACCCGACGTCGTCGAACACTCACCCAACTACAACGTCGCTCCCACGACCCGCATTCTCGGAGTGGCCGTCGACCGCGAGGGCACGCGGCGCATCGGACGGTTCCAATGGGGCCTCGTTCCGTCCTGGGCCAAGGATGCGAGTGGTTCGGCCCGCCTGATCAACGCGCGCTCCGAATCGATCTTCGAGAAGCCGTCGTTCCGGCATCTCGTCCCGACTCGGCGGTGCATCGTCCCGATGGACGGGTTCTACGAATGGCGAACGATCCACGACGTTCCTCCGCCGGCACGAGCGCCCAAGGAGCCGATCTACGTCACGCGTGCCGACGGACGACCACTGGCCGTCGCCGGCATCTGGTCGTCCTGGCGATCCGACGAGGAGTCGGCCTGGCTCCACACGTGTTGCCTCGTGACCACGAGGGCCAACGCGACGATCGAGAGCATCCACGATCGAATGCCGGTGATCCTCGAGGCCGACGATTGGACCTCGTGGCTCGACCCCGCCAATTCCGATCGACGCGAGATCGAGGCGCTCATGCGACCCGCCGATCCCGACGTGGTCGTCGTACGTCGGGTCTCGACCCGGGTCAACTCGGTGCGGAACAACGATCCGTCGTTGCTCGACCCGATCGTCGACTGAGACTCAGACGACTTCGCTGCGTCCCGCGGCGCGCAAGCGCACCCTGATTCGTTCGGCCCAGTCCTCGAGATCGGCTCGCGACACCGATGTCGCCGCGTTGGCGAACGACAGGTTGTGCATGCCTTCCGTGGGGATCACGTGCAGGTGCGTGTGCGGGACTTCGTATCCGGCCACGACGAGACCCACCCGGTCACACGCGAAGGCCTCCTGTTGAGCCCGTCCGATGACGTGAGCGACGTCGAACAGATGACGGGACAGATCGGCCGAGCAATCGATCCAGTGGTCGATCTCGTCGCGAGGCACGACGAGCACGTGACCCGGAGCCATCGGGTTGATCGACATGAAGGCGACCGCTCGGTCGTCCTTCCAGACGAATGTTCCTGGGATGTCACCATCGATGATGCGAGTGAAGACCGTGGGCATCAGACCCAACCTCCCGAGGCAGCGAACACGTCACCGACACAGTAGGAGGACTCCGGACCAGCGAGGAAGCGAACCAGTTCGGCCAACTCGGACGGAGTTCCCATCCGACCGATCGGCGTCTGCATCCTGATCGATGCGAGGACGGTGGGGTCCATGGGCGACAAGAGAGGTGTGTCGATCCATCCCGGACACACCGCATTGACACGTACACCGAACGGCGCGACCTCTTGGGCAACGGACTTCGTGAAACCGATGATTCCGGCCTTGGCCGCGACGTAGTGCGGTGCTCCGGCCATGGGTCGCAAGCCGAGAATCGACGAGACGTTGACGATCGAACCCGCGCGAGCCGGCGTCATGTGACGCAGGGCGGCTCGAGTGCCGTGGAAGACGCCGTAGAGATGAACTCGGATCATTCGGTCCCAGTCCGAATCGGACATACCCACCGTCGCGTCGGTCGGGATCATCTCGTCGTCGCGACCCTCCATCCGCTTCATCTGATTGGCGATCGAGATCTCGGTGCGTTCCGGGTGGGACGGAGGGGCGATCCCGGCGTTGTTGATCATGACGTCGAGCCGCCCGTGGTGCGCGACGGTGCGATCGACAGCGGCGTCGACCGCGGACGAGTCGGCGACGTCGAACACCGCGACCTCTCCGCCGATGTCGGTGGCGACTCGACCGGCTCCTGCCTCGTCGATGTCGGCCACCACGACCCTTGCTCCGTCGGCGGCCAGACGGCGGGCGAAGGCCTCACCCATGCCCGAGGCCCCTCCCGTGATCATCACGACTCGCCCGTCCAGGATTCCACTACGCATGGCCGAACCATAACGCCGGTCCCGGCGG
>JBEDFW010000075.1:0-14030 GCA_041174985.1 Actinomycetota bacterium
GTGGACATGAACCCCTATTCAGCGCGTCTGCGCGACACGATGGCAGACGTCGTCCATTCGTGGTTGCGCGACGTGTTCACCACCGTCGTCTCGAGGCAAGGCATCGACGTGTCGACCGAAACAGATCGCATCGACCGCGTCGTCGCCGATACAGCTCGCCGTCTTCTCGCCGATATCGACGAATTGTTGAGTCACGAGGCATGGGAGCAGCGCCGCAATCCTCTCGACCTCGTCCGCGCGGCGATGGAGAACGTGACGGCGGAGTTGAAGCGTATGGGCGCACGTCCGGTGAGTCGCGACGAGTTCAAGGAACGATCGTTCCCCGACGACGTGTTCGATCTCGCGCCGGCGACGTGGTCGGATCTGCACCCCGATCTGCACGAACCCGGACTCGAGTGGGGAGCCTGGAAAGCAGCCGCGATCATGTCGCACCGTCGCTCGATCGAAGGAACTTCGTCATGACGGTGATCAACGAACGTGCGGCTGTGATCGCTGATACGCGTCTGCAAGGCATGCGGTTCGCGCGCGAACTCTGCCGGGTGACCGACGAATGGTTGGCGAGCCTGTGGGAGAACGCCGTGGCCGAGGTGCCGCTCAAGAAGCGCGCGGCTCTGGTCGCGATCGGTGGATACGGGCGCGGTGAACTCGCTCCCTTCAGCGACCTCGACGTCGTGCTTCTGCACGACGGCGCGAAGAACGTCGACGAATTCGCGTCGAAGATCTGGTACCCCATTTGGGACGCGGGCGTGAAACTCGGTCATTCGGTGAGCACGATCAAACAGATCGTCGAATTGTCGAGAACCGAACTCGACACGGCGACGGCGATCCTCACGGCTCGTCACGTCGCTGGTGATCGCGAACTGTCGGCCGAACTTCGAGTGACCGCGGAGAAGTCGTGGCAGTCGTCGACGAAGTCCCGTCTTCCTGAACTGATGAAGCGCGTTCGTGATCGACAGGCTCAGAGTGGTGAGACGGCGTTTCTCCTCGAGCCCAATCTGAAAGAGGGGTACGGCGGTCTACGAGACGTTCACGCGCTCACGTGGGCCGAGATGGGCGGTCTGACCATCTCCGGCTCCGATCGCGCGACGCTCGACGGCGGCACCGATGTGATCACGTCGGTCCGTGTCGCACTGCATCGCTCCGTCGGTCGACCGAGTGAAGTGCTGCATCTCGAGGAACAGGACGCCGTCGCCGAAGCATGCGGTTACCGCAGTGCCGACGCACTCATGTCGTCGTTGTCGAATGCGGCTCGGTCGATCGCGTGGGTGGGTGACGAGGTGTGGGCCCGAGTGTTGGCAGCCACTGCTCCGGCCCGCCCCGACACTCCCGTCGCTCCAGGAGTCGTCCTGCGTAACGGGGAGATTCACATCGACGAAGCGGTCGATGTCACGGCCGATCCATCGTTGGTGTTGAGAGTGGCGGCTTCGGCTGCTCGCCAGAAGACCCGTATCGATCGCATCTCACTCGATCGCCTCGCCCAGCAGAGTCCACCCATGCCCACCCCGTGGCCGGCCGGCGCGATCGACGATCTGGTGGGGCTCTTGCTCACCGGACACGATGCAATTCCCGTGCTCGAATCCCTCGATCAGCGGGGGCTCTGGGTGAAGATCCTTCCCGAGTGGGCGCCCAACCGAAGTCGACCGCAGCGCAACGCCTATCACCGCTTCACCGTCGACCGACATCTCTGGGAGGCGACGGCCAATGCGAGTGACCTGGCCGACCGCGTGAGTCGTCCCGACCTACTCGTGCTCGGCGCGTTGTTCCACGACATCGGCAAGGGATATCCGGGAGATCACAACGACGTCGGTGTCGAGTTGGTGGGTCGTATCGCTCCGCGTGTCGGCTTGTCGAACGACGACATGAAGATCCTGCAGACGATGGTGCAGCACCACTTGCTGCTGCCCGACGTGGCGACCCGTCGTGACCTTTCCGATTCGGCCACGATCGAATTCGTCGTCGAGCGCGTCGGAACTCCACTCGTGCTCGACCTGCTGCACGGACTCACCGAAGCCGACAGCCTGGCCACTGGTCCGGCGGCCTGGGGTCCGTGGAAAGCCGATCTGGTGCGCGAACTGGTCGGACGAACGCATCAAGTTCTCTCGGGTGTCGAGCCCGATCGATCCGAGTGGCGGCTCTTCCCCGATGCCGAAGTCCTCGAAATGATGGCCAAGGGTGTGACGACGTTCGGCGTGACTCCCGATTCGCTCACGGTCGTCACACCGGACCGGCCCGGAACTTTCAGTCGCGTGGCGGCGGTTCTCACTCTGCACGGTCTCGCCGTTCTCGGCGCCCAGGCTCACTCCGACGAACAAGGAATGGCGGCGTCGCGCTTCCGAGTGCAGATTCCTACGCACGGACCGATCGAGTGGGAACCAGTGTTGGCCGACTTGCAACGAGCGCTCCGTGGAGAACTCGCACTCGAGCCGCGTCTGGCCGATCGGGCTCGTTCGTATCGTCGTCGTCGGCGTTCGGCTGGCGAACTCGCTCCACCGCGGGTGAGTTACGTCGATGGCGTGTCGTCCAACGCCACCATCATCGAAGTCCGCGCCCCCGATCAGCACGGAATCCTGCATCGGATCACCAAGGCGTTGGCCGAACTGGGTCTCGACATCCGGCACGCGTCGGTGCAGACCATCGGTGACGAAGTCGTCGACTCTTTCTACGTCCGCACGTCGAGTGGCGAACTCCTCGACGATCCGTTCCACCGGGCCGAGGTCGAACGCGCAGTTCTCTTCGCTCTCGGCTCGGCGTCCTGATCGAGCGGAGTAGCGTGGCGTCCATGAGCGACGCGGAACCCTCCGACTTCACGCGCGATCTCGTGCGCTGGAGCGAGACCTTGGCCGGAATCGCTCGGACCGGACTCGGTTTCACTCAGAACCTCTACGAACGCGAGCGCTACGAAGAGGTCCTGCACGTCGCTGCCGACATCAAAGCGGCCGCTGACGAAGCGCTCGAAGTCCGACGCGAGCAGGATCACTTCGTTCAGGAGTGGATGGAGTCGATCGGAGAGGGTGTTCCGGGTTACGTCACACCGAAGGTCGCGATCGGCGCGATCGTCGGCAACGACGACGGTGAGATTCTCCTCGTGCGTCGTCCCGATTCGGGAGTCTGGTTGTACCCGACCGGATGGGCTGATGTCGGTTACTCGGCCTCCGAGGTCGCAGTGAAAGAAGTGTTCGAAGAGACCGGCATCGAATGCGAACCGGCTCAATTGCTCGGAGTCATCGACGGTCAACGCATGGGCTTCAGCCGTTTCGGCATGTACATGTTGTTGTTCCACTGCCGTGCCACGGGTGGATCGCTCGCCGGGCATCCCCTCGAGACCGATGGCATCGGCTGGTTCGGTGCGTCGTCGTTGCCCGAGCCGACGGCTGGTGTTCAGTGGTGGGGTCCGATGGCGTTCGCCGCCATCGAGGGACGAACCGGAGCGGCGTCGTTCGATCCGCCGCGTGCGCCGGTGTGGCGTCAGTCGTCGCTCTGACTACGAAGGAAGCGTTCGACTTCCTCCATCAGAGCATCGCTGTCGACCGGACCGTCGGGCAGCGGAGTGTCGTCGCGCGGGCGATCGTCGGGCGGTAGCTCGGTTCGTGCTTCGTCCTCGTCGTCGATGAGAAGTTCGATGTCGTCGTCCTCGTCGTACTCGTACTCGTCATCGTCGTCGTCCATGTTCTCGATGCGCTCGAGATAACGACCGAGGGATTCATCACTGCTGATCAGTTGATCGATCTGATCGTCGTAGTGCTCGACGAGTTCGGTGAGAGGAGTGAACGGGAGATCGACGTCGATGAGTTCGGCGAGCTTCTCGACGAGAGCGAGTGAGGCCTTGGGGGAGGGGATCTGCGCGGCGTACGCGGGAACGGCAGCCCACAGAGCCACGCTCGACATTCCGGCTCGATGACACGCATCGCCCAACACGCCGACGATGCCGGTCGGCCCTTCGTACTGGCTGCGATTGAGGTCGTAACGATCGACGGCGGCCTGGTCGGCGGCCGTACCGAGAACCTGCGTGGGTCGACGGTGAGGAACGTCGGCGAGCAGTGCACCGAGCGACATCAACGTGCTCGCCCCGTACGCCTGAGCCACACCGATGATCTGTTGAGTGAAGGCCTTCCACTGAAGTGCCGGCTCGGGACCGAGGACGAGGATCAGATCGCGTTCGGGCGTGCTCGCCGTCCACATGCTGACCGTGGGCCACACGATGTGACGCGCACCGACATCGGACAAACGCACGTGGGGGCGAATCGTGGCGAAATCGGTGAATGCTTCGGGATCGATCTCGGCCAACGGAGTGGCGTTCATCGTCTCGACGAGATGTTTGACCGCACCGCTCGCCGCGTCGGCGGCATCGTTCCAACCGGTGAAGGCGGCGATCACGTAGGGGTGCCGGAGCTCGGGGCGCCGTATCCACCGAACGTGCTCGAGATCGGCCATCGACGAAACGCTACCTCGTCAGAGTTGTGGCCGGACGAGGAAAGCGCCGAATCCGCCGCGCCCGAGAACGTCGTCGAGCAGGTTGCTTTCGTACACCTTGTTCGGACCCTGCATCAGGTCGTTCTCGGTGGCGTCGGGTGCGGTGGTGACGAGTGTCCAGGCCTGTCGTTTGTAGGTGAGGTTGAGGGGATGCAATCGGTGTGCTTCCCGCCAGAAGGGCACGGCCGCGTCGGGTCCGATGGTTCGACGCAGGTGGTCACCCAGTTCGAAACAGGCGGCGGCGCGGGCTTCGTCGAGACCGCGGGGCTGGCTCCGCTCGATCACCTCGTCGGGCGAGAGCGCGAAGCGCGACGCCGAGCCATTGTCGATCCAGTCGAGGATCGCGGCGCGATACGCCTCGCCGTCGTCGGGGATCTCCTTGACCGCCTTGAGCATTGCCGTGAGATTCTCGGGCAGTCCTTCCGGAACGTCCATGTCGCGCAATGCGCTGCGTTCGATCGAAGCGGATTCGGCGGGCCGAACGAGCACACCGTTCTCGTCGATCCAGACCGCCATGGGGATGTTGGTGAAACCGAAGGCGGCTCCGGTTGCGTGCGTGCTGTCGACGACGCAGGGATGGGTGGGCGAAGCGGCCTCACTCCAGGGACGAGCGTGTTCGGGGTCGACGTCGAGTGCCACCGTCACGACCACGGCACCCTTGGCTTCGATCTGGCTGTGGAGCGCCTGCCACCCGGGCAGGCTGGAGCGACAGCCTCAATAACTCGACCAGGCGACGAGCACGACCTTCTTGCCGCGAAGCGACGAGAGCTTGAACGTCGAACCGTCGAAGTTGGCGAACTCCGGATCGGGAGCAACTGCTGTCGCGAGAGCCTTGCCACCGAGAGTGGCCGGGCCGATGGCGTACACACCAGATCCTTCGACGATCGGCATGCCGAGTTTTTCCGCGGCGACCGACACGTCGACGGTTCCGCCGGAGATGGCGCCCGGTGCCGGCACACAGATCTCGCCGCGGCACAGACCCTCGGGCTTGGCCTCCCAACCCGTGTCACGCGCGAACTCGGCAACCGACGTGGAGAGACGTTCGAGGATCATGGAGTCAGTCTTCCACGTTTTGCCGAGGGTGGCTCACCCGAGGCTGCGTCGTCGGAGATCGTGGGCCGCTTCGTGGAACTTGGCCCGAATCCGGTCCTCGTCGACACCCGTGACCTGCCGCTCCTCCATGAGTAGCCGACCGTTCACGACACTGTGCGTGACGTCGTCGGCACGGGTGGAGTACACGAGAGCCGCCCGCTCGTCGTAGACGGGTTGGGCGTGTGCGGTATCGAGGTTCACGACGATCACGTCGGCTTTCGCGCCGACCTCCAGTCGACCGGTGTCGGGTCGGTGCATGGCCAAGGCGCCCTGGCACGTGGCCAATTCGAGGAGTTGCTCGATGGTGAGGAATTCCACGTCGTTGACGGTCGCTTTGTGGATGAGCCCGGCGAACTTCATCTCCTGGAAGAGATCGCTCGCGTTGTGACTGGCCGGACCATCGGTGGCGAGGCCGACCGTGATTCGACTGGCGAGCACTTTGCGCAGGGGCATCGTTCCCGAGCCGAGTTTCGCGTTGCACACCGGACAGTGCGCGATCTTGGTCCCTGTCTCGGCCATGAGTCGGATGTCGTCGTCGTCGAGTTGTGAGCAATGCGCCGCGGTGACGTCGGGACCGAGGAATCCGAGCGAGTGCAGCCACTGAACGGGACGGAGCCCGTAGTTCTCGAGGCAGTAGTTGACTTCCTGCATTCCCTCGGAGAGATGAGTGTGCACGGTGACACCGAGATCATCGGCCAGACGTCGGACTTCGTGCCACATGTCGGCTCCGCAGGAGTACACCGCATGGGGGGAGAGGGCGATGTGCAGCAGATCGTCGTTGGTGCGGTGGTGCTGCGAAACGATCTCGGCGAAGTTCGCCATGGTCCGGTGGGAATATTCCGTGCGGGGTGCGTACAGACCGCGGTCGGCGAATCCGTAACCGAGAGTGGCGCGTAGCGGGATCTCTTTCAAGGCTTCGATTTGCGGCTCCACGTCGTATGCGTCGAAATGCTCGTTGAACGAAGTGATGCCCGCCTTGAGCATCTCCAGATCGCCACACAGTGATGCCCAATAGAGCGTCTCGTGATCGAAGTTCTGCTTCAACTTCCACATCGTCTCGAGCCATTCGAAGAGGCGTACGTCTTCGAGCAAGCCACGGAGCAACACGTTGGACGCGATGTGCGTGTGGCTGTTGCTGAAGCCCGGCATGATGATGCGACCCCGTACGTCGATCACGCGCTTGGCACCGTTCGTGTCGATGGTGCTCGCGGTTCCGACCGCGGAGATGGAGTCACCGTCGATCGCGACGGCTCCGTCTCGAACGACAGCTCCGCCGTTCATCGGCATGACGACGCCGTTGGTCAGGACGAGATCGTGGGTCATCGGGCGGTCCTCAGCGCTTCGAGGCGGCTTCGGCCAATTCGTGGGGACCCGACTCCGGGTAACCCTTCATCGTGCGCACTGCCGCGCTCCACGCCGAGAGTTGGCTGATGAGCCGATCGAAATCGTCGCCGATGGCGGCGATCGGTGCCCGCATCTGATCGTCGGTGTGCACCTCGACTCGTTCGCGTAGGTCACGTCCGGCCGACGTGAAGGCGCCATCTTTCACCAGCCCGCGTGATTCGAGGCGTTCGATGGCAGCGGCGAAGTCGTCCTCGCTCCAACCGCGGGTGCGGCTGTAGGACTTGAGTGGCAATCCCCAGAACAATTCGGTGAGGAGTCCGATTTCGGTCGCATCGAGGCCGGCCGAGATCCAAGCGGCGGTGTGGGCATCACCTCGGAATTCGCGCAACATGTCGCCGTAATGCCACACCGCACCGAGATCGGTGTCGGGAATCGACTGGCTGAGAGTTCCGGCGAAGAGCGGACGTCCTTCGGGCCGCAGAAGGGCGACCGATTTCTCGAGCGCGGCGCGGGCCGAAGCGATACCGCCCGGCTTGGCTCCGACGATGCGCTCGAGTTGTGCGATCGCCCCTCGACGACGTGCGTCGCACACGGTGGCGGCATCGGTGATGGCCCAACCGGCCGTGACGGCGGGAATCACGATGACCGGATTGAACACGGCGAACGCAGCGGCCACGAGTTCACCGGGAACTCGGCCCATGAGCGAACCACGACTCGTGAAGTACGAGACCATCTCGGGCATGGCGACACCGTTCATCTGGCCGGGTGACGGTTGGAAACCGAGCTGCACGTAGTTGGCGTGGCACTCGGGGGAGAAGTACACCTGCCCGACGAAGGGTTCGAGAGCGCCACCGAGAGCGCGTGCCTTGTTGGAGAGTTCGGTCGAGTCCATGACCCAACCGTAGGGCAATCGACTCCTACACTCGTCCTTGGAGAGGTGCGAATGAGCTGCGAGGTGTCGATCTGCGAGACGGTGACCGACGAGGTCGTCGAGGCCTTCTCCCGCCTGATCCCGCAGTTGTCGTCGTCGAATCCAGCGCCGAGTCGCCAGCAACTCGATGCCTTGGTTCGTTCGGAGGCGTCGACGTTGTTCGTGGCTCGGGTCGACGGACGAATCGTGGGTTCGCTCACCTTGGCGACCTTTCGCATCCCGACCGGAGTGCGAGCCTGGATCGAAGACGTGGTGGTCGACGAAGCAGCACGGGGTCATGGCGTCGGTGAAGCACTGAATCGCGCCGCTCTCGATCACGCGCGAACGGCCGGAGCGATCACCGTCGAACTCACCTCGCGCCCGTCTCGTGAGGCGGCGAACCGGTTGTACCAGCGCCTCGGTTTCGTCACCCGAGACACCAATGTCTACCGCTACACCCTCTGACCCCTTGGTGCTTCTGGTGGCAAATTCGTCTCGTGTTTCGGTCTGATCTGCCACCAGAACGGGCGGATTCACTCGAGCGTGGCGTAATTGGTTGAGCGATCGTCGGCTCGCGATCCGCGAACGGCCGTGGCGCATTCGTGGAGATCGGTCAGATAGTGCGACAGGTGGTCGACGTTCGAATTCGACACGGTGGCGTGCAGTGTGTCGGGAGGAGACTGCCGATCGTGGAACCATCCGCGGGCCAACAAGGCATCACCGAGCGCGAAGACGTCGATCGGATTCGACGACGACGAATCACTGGCGATCGCGAGGAGATGAAATCTCGGATCGCCGAGGATCGTGAGTCCGTCGATCGAACGAACGGCCTGGCGAATCGTGTCGGCGGCCTCGAGTGTGCGACGCGTCAATTCGAGATAACCGTCGATGCCGAGATACGACATGACGGCCCACGCCGTCGCCATCGGTAGACCGGATCGAGTTCCCTGAAGATTGGGTGATGCGTAGAAGCCACCGAGCCAATCGGAGAAGACGAATGTCTGGTGGGCACGTAGTTCTCGATTGCGATACACGACGACCGACGCACCTTTGGGGGCGTATCCGAGTTTGTGCACGTCGGCCGAAATCGAATGCACTCCGGGAACTCGGAAGTCCCATGGCTCGACGTCGCGACCGAGCATCTCGGCGAAAGGAAGGACGAATCCACCCATGCATGCATCGACGTGACAGTTGGCGTCGACGGTGGCCGCGAGTTCGGCGATCGCCGGCACCGGATCGACGACTCCCTGCGGATACTGCGGTGCCGACGCGACCACCAGCACGGTGTTGTCGTTCAAGTACCGAGCCATGGCATCGACATCGGCGGTGAAGTCGGGCCGACACGCAACCTTGTGCACTTTCATGCCGTACATGTGGGCCGACTTGTGGAAGGCCGCGTGCGTCGTGTCGGAGAGGACGATCTCGGGATTCGTGACACCGCGTTCGACGCGAGCACGTTCTCGCGCCGCGAGGACGGCGACTTGAATCGATTCGGTCCCTCCGGACGTCATGAATCCAGCTGCCGTGTCGGGACCGTGAAGCAACGATGCGGTCCACGAGACGACGTCGGACTGGATTCGGGCGAGCGACGGGAAAGCCTTGGTGTTGAGGGCGTTCTCGTGCAGATACATCGCCGCAGCACGTTCGGCGACGTCGTGCACTCCCGGACCACCGTCGTAGACCATGCCGAAAGCCCGTCCCTGCGACCACTTCACGTCGTCGCTTCGCAGTTCCGCCAGATCGGCGATCACGTCATCGGCTGAGCGTGACGAGCGGGGCATGGGGCTGTTGGCCATGCCTCATGTTCCCACGCCGAGCACCGTCGACCGAGAGGTATCAGCGAGGTTCGGCCAGAAGGATCGGGATGCGCCGCGGGGTACGAGCCTTGTACTCCTCGTAGGTGGGGAACACCGCGGCACTGCGAGTCCACCACGTGTCGTACTCGGCTCCGTCGATCTCGCGCACGGACACGAAGAAGGGCTCGGGGCCGTCCTGCACCAAGACTTCGTCGGGATGCGCAATGAGGTTGTGATACCAGTCGGGATTCGTTTCGTGACCACCTTTGGAGGCGACCAATGCGTAGGCACCGTCGTGCTCGACACGCATGAGGGCGATCTTGCGAACCACTCCCGATTTGGCCCCACGCATGGTGACGATGATCACGGGAATGCCCGAGTCACGCAGCGTGTTGCCCTCGCGCCCGGCGGTGCGTTCGTACAGTTCGATCTGATCCCGGACCCAATCCATGGTGCTCGGCACGTACGTTCCGGAGAGAGACGGCATGAGGCGAGGTTAATGGTCATCGGTCGGACCGCTGGTGGCGCCGGGAGTGCCCCTCGAACCGGCGCCGGAGGACCCGAGTCACCAGTGGCTCTTGGGTGGGAACAGCACCACGGCGGTACTCTCGGATCGGCGCGAAAGCGCTCGTAGTACGAGACAGGGAGGGGCCGGCGTGGGGCTGACCATCGAAGAAGCACGCGAGAAGTACCGCATCGAGCGGGAGAAGCGTCTTCGTCCCGAAGGCATCCGCCAGTACAAGGAATTGAAGGGTCTCTACGAGGAGTTCGATCGCGACCCCTACGTCGAACCCGGCTTCACTCGTGACGCCGTCGTCGAGGACACCGACGTGGTGATCGTGGGCGGCGGCTTCGGCGGCATGATGGCGGCAGCCGAACTCACCCGCAAGGGAATCACCAACTATCGCCTGATCGAAAAGGCCGGTGACTTCGGCGGCACGTGGTACTGGAACCGCTATCCGAACGCAGCGTGCGACGTCGAGTCGTACGTCTACCTGCCACTCCTCGAGGAGACCGGCTACATGCCGACCGAGAAGTACGCCAAAGCCCCCGAGATCTTCGCGTACTGCCAGATGCTCGGTCGTCACTTCGACATGTATCCGCATGCTCTGTTCCAGACCGAGGTCGAAGGAATGGAGTGGGATCAGTCGCGCCGTCGTTGGACGATCACGACGTCGCGCAACGATCGGCTCTCCACCAAGTACGTGATCATCGCCGGCGGTGTTCTGCACAAGGCCAAGCTTCCGGGAATTCCCGGTATCGAGACGTACAAAGGTCGTGCATTCCACACCAGTCGCTGGGACTACTCGTTCACCGGTGGCAGCTCGCAGGGGAAAATGGAGAAGTTGGCCGGCAAGCGCGTCGGCATCATCGGTACCGGCGCGACTTCGGTGCAGGTCGTTCCCAAGCTCGCCGAATCGGCCAAGGAGCTCTACGTCTTCCAGCGCACGGCGTCGTGTGTCGGTGCTCGTAACAACAAGCCCACCGATGTCGAGTGGTTCGCGTCGTTGAAGCCGGGTTGGCAAGCCGAGCGCATTCGTAACTTCACGATGGCGATCACCGGGGCCCAACCGGCCGTCGACATGGTCGATGACGAATGGACCAAGCTGCTCTGGCACGACACCAAGAAGATGCCGGCCGACGACGAAGAGGCCGCCGAACTCGAGCGCATCGACTTTGAGAACATGGAGCGGATCCGTCAGCGCATCGAAGACATCGTCGACGACGCGAAAACAGCCGAACTCTTGAAGCCGTGGTACGGCCAGAACTGCAAGCGCCCGTGTTTTCATGACGAGTACTTGCCGGCTTTCAACCGCCCGAACGTTCATCTGGTCGACACCGACGGTCGTGGCGTCGACCAGATCACGGAGAACGGCCCCGTCGTCGACGGAGTCGAGTACCCGGTCGATCTGCTCGTCTTCGCGTCGGGTTTCGAAGTCACCACCGATTACACCCACCGGCTCGGATTCGATCCGAAGGGTCGAGGAGGCGTGTCGCTCAGCCAGTCATGGGACGAGGGTCCGGCCACCCTGCACGGAGTTCTCACGCGCGGATTCCCCAACATGTTCATGATCAGCACCGTCCAGGGTGCTCAGGCCACCAACTTCGTTCACTCCATCGGCGAGATCGTCAAGCACGTGACCCACATCGTCGGTCGGTGCACCGCCGAGAACATCGTCGAGATCGAGCCGGAGGCCGATGCGCAGGAGAAGTGGCTCGGCGTTCTCTTCGAGAAGTTGTGGGGTGTGGCTCGCTACAACTCCACCTGTACACCTGGCTATCTCAACAGTGAGGGTGGCGGTGACATGCGTTCGGGACGTGCCCTCGCCTGGATGACCAGTGTTCTCGGTTTCGCCGATCACGTGGAAGCGTGGCGCGCCGAAGGAAACATGGTCGGTCTCGAAACCGTTCGAGCCTGACCGACTGAACTGTCCCGACCGCCGAACTGGTGGCATCTCAGCACGAAACACGTGACGTTTTTGCCACCAGAAGCACCAAGTCAGGTGCCGCAATAGGTGACGTACGGAGCGGGTGCTCCGGTTCGCGGGTCGACCGGAGCCGGTTCCGCGAAGCGATCCGATCCGTTCACCGAGAGATCGTCACGCTTCGTGAACGGGCGACTCAGGACGTCGAGCAGTGTTCGCACCACCGACAGGTCGCCCTCGGAGCCGGCGGCCAGTGCTTCTTCGACCAGATGATTACGCGGCACGTAGATCGGGTTGACGCGATCCATCGCGTCGGCCACGTCAGGAAGTGACGCCCCTTCGGCCGACGACCGGTCGAGCCATCGAGTGATCCATTCGGGGGCGAGGGCCAGTGACGGCCGATCACCTCGTGCCGCGTCGGCGAGACGACGGAAGAACGCGGTGAAATCGAGATTGCGCTCGTGCATCGTCGTCAGGAGATCGACGAAGAGTTCGGGATCGTCGGGACGCGACGACGTGAGGCCGAGTTTTGCACGAAGCCCGGTCGTCCAGAACGAGTCGTAACGATCGGGGAACGTCTTCAGCACGTCGACCAACTGGGGCACGGACTTCTCTGGGTCGGCGTCGATCAGAGGTGCGATCGCCTCGGCGAAACGCGCCATGTTCCACTGTCCGATCATGGGCTGGTTGCCGTAGGCGTACCGTCCGCCGTGGTCGATCGAACTGAACACTGTCTTCGGATCGAAAGAGTCCATGAACGCACAGGGTCCGTAGTCGATGGTCTCGCCCGAGATGGTCACGTTGTCGGTGTTCATCACTCCGTGAATGAATCCGATGTTCATCCATTGCGCGACGAGCGACGCCTGTGCGTCGACGACCATTTCGTAGAACGCGAGGTAGGGGTTGGCGGTCTCACGTGCTGCTGGATAGTGGCGGTCGATCGCGTAGTCGGCGAGTCGACGCAGCAGATCATGATCCTGGGTCGACGCGGCGTACTGGAACGTACCGACGCGAAGGTGACTCGCGGCCACGCGCACGAGGACGGCACCGGGCAACCAGGTGTCGCGAACGATGCGTTCACCGGTGGAGATCACGGCGAGAGCACGCGTGGTCGGAACTCCGAGGGCATGCATCGCTTCGCTGATCACGAGTTCGCGCAACATCGGCCCGACGGCTGCTTTGCCATCACCGCCGCGGGCGAACGGCGTGCGCCCCGAACCCTTGAGGTGGATGTCGCGCCGACGGCCGCGTGTGTCGACGACTTCACCGAGAAGCAGCGCTCGGCCGTCACCGAGACGCGGTGAGTAGCCACCGAACTGATGACCGGCGTAGGCCTGAGCGATCGGCTCGGCACCGGTCGGAGTGGTGTTGCCCACCAGACACGCGATTCCTTCGGGAGTTCGCAGAAGCTCGGGATCGAGACCGAGTTCGATCGCGAGCTCGTCATTGAGGGCGAGCAGTCGGGGCTCGGGAACGAGTTCGGCCTTCCACGGTTCGAACAGACCGCCGAGTTCGCGCGCGAACGTGTTGTCGAATCGGAACGACGTCGCTGCGCTGGTCACGTCGCCGAGGCTAGGCGTGTTCGACGGGCGTACACGGCGGCGAGCAATATGCCAGCCGCCACCGTCGCTCCGGCCGACAGCAGGTGGTATCCGATCGCCTTGCGAATGAAGCCCGAGGCGAAACCGGCCAGACCCCCGCAGAAACTCATCATCAGATCGGCCACACCCTGCGTGGCGACTCGTTTGGACGGCTCGGTCGCGTCGATCAGCAGGCTCGATCCACCGATCAGGCCGAAGTTCCAGCCGATTCCGAGCAACCAGAGCGAGGGGAACAGCAGTTGTTCCACATCACCCGACAGAGCCGACAGGAGCGTGGCCGCGACCAGAAGGATCGCCGCCACGTTGATGGTGGCGACTCGTCCGTGTTTGTCGGCGTACCGACCGACCCAGGGACTGAAGGCGTACATACCGGCGATGTGCAGTGACACGA
>JBEDFW010000076.1:0-2637 GCA_041174985.1 Actinomycetota bacterium
CGTCGTCACCCCGGTGGGCGCAGGTCACGACGAGGACGTGCATGCTCGACCTAGAGGCGGTCGACGTTGTCGCCGACCATTCGGCCGCGGGTGTCGAACACCAAAGGTGCGGTGGCCGCCAGGTGTTCGAGGTCGTACGCGGAGTGCGTCTGCAGCAGAACTGCGATGTCGCACGATGTGAGAGCGTCGTCAAGGTTCGACTCCATGTCGACCGGCTCACCATCGACGTCGAAGGCCGCGAGGTGTGGGTCGTGCCCGACGATGTGGGCCCCGAGGCCCCGCAAATGCCGCACGACGTCACGGGCCGGCGTCTCTCGGTCGTCACTGATGTCGGGCTTGTAGGTGAGCCCGAGAAGAAGCACCCGCGCCCCGTTGACTGCCTTGCGACGGGTGTTCAGGAGGTTCTGCACCCGACTCACCACGTAGGCCGGCATGCGGCTACTGATCTCCTGGGCCAATTCCACGAAGCGGAACTGATACCCCAAGGTGCGCACCTGGTGCGACAAGTAGTTGGGGTCGATCGGAATACAGTGCCCGCCCACTCCCGGTCCGGGATAGAACGCGGCGAACCCGAAGGGTTTGGTGCGCGCGGCCTCGATGGCCTCCCATAGATCGACACCCAATTCCTTCGAGAAAACCGCCATCTCGTTGACGAGCGCGATGTTCACGTGCCGATACGTGTTCTCCAGCAACTTGGCCATCTCGGCCTCTCGACAACCGAGTGTGGGAATCACTTTCTCCACGATCTGGGCATAAAAACTCACCGCCCGATCGGTGCACGCCGAGGTGAGGCCTCCCACCACTTTGGGCGTGTTGCGCAGATTCCACACCGGGTTCCCCGGATCGATCCGCTCAGGCGAGAAGGCCAGAGCGAAATCCACACCCGCAACGAGACCTGACTCTTCCAGGATCTCGCGCACCGGCCCATCGGTGGTGCCGGGATACGTGGTCGATTCCAACACCACGAGCATGCCGGGGTGCAGATGATCACGAATTGTGGCAGCAGCGGCTCGAACAGCCCGCAAGTCGGGCGCTTTCTGATCGTCGAGAGGCGTCGGGACACAGATCACCGCCACGTCGGCGGTAGCGAGACAGGACGGATCGGTGGTGGCGCGAAAGCCGGCTGCAACGAGAGCCGCCACTTCGGCATCGGACAAATCGTCGACGTGGCTGCGACCGGCGTTCAAGCCCTCGACAATCGAGGTCTTCACGTCGAATCCCACGACCGAGAGCCCCTGCCGTGTCGCTTCAGCCACCAGAGGAAGGCCCACGTAGCCCAAGCCGAGCACCACCAGTTGGCGATCAAGATGTGACACGGTTCGTCCTCCCGGCTACTCCGAGGCTCAAGACTACGACCACACCGAGCCCCGGAGAAGTAACTTCGACCACGTGTGCGGTGTGACAGGACTGATCGGACGTGGAGGTCGCACCTCTGCCGATGCCCTCGTTCATCTCACCGGTCGCATGGCCGACTGCATCGTCCACCGGGGCCCCGACGATCACGGTGTGTGGGCCTCCCCCGACGGGTCGGTGGCATTCGGTCACCGCCGACTCTCGATCGTCGACCTCTCGGCGGCCGGGCATCAGCCCATGACGTCTCGCAACGGGGACTGGACGATCACCTACAACGGCGAGTTGTACAACGCCACCGACATCCGGACCGCCTTGGGCATGGCCGAGTCCGATCTTCGCGGTCACAGCGACACCGAGGTTCTGGTGGAAGCCATCAGCCGATGGGGGGTGGAGGCCGCCGTTCGGCGAGTCGTCGGCATGTTCGCTTTCGCTGCGTACGACCATCGCAACGGCGACGTGTGGTTGGCGCGTGATCGATTCGGCGAGAAACCGCTCTACTACTCGACGCGTGGAGATCTTTGCGTTTTCGCCTCCGAGTTGAGCGCGATATTGACGCTCCCCGGTGAACGGCCCGACATCGATCGTGGTGCTCTCACACTTCTCCTGCGACACGGATTCATCCCCGCTCCCCACTCGATTCTCGACGGGGTCAAGAAACTGCCGGCCGGATACCTGGCGCGGGTGAACCGCTCCGGACAGATCAGCGAGCCGGTGAAGTATTGGGACCCGGTGAGCGAAGCGCTCGAGGCCCCGCGACTCAGCGGCTCCGCCCACGAACTGACCGACGAACTCGAAGATCTCCTGGTGCGAACGATCGCGAGCCGGACCGTGGCCGATGTTCCACTCGGCGCCTTTTTGTCGGGCGGCATCGACTCGTCGCTGGTCGTGGCACTCATGAGCAAAGCGTCGAGTCGGGCCCCGCGCACGTTCACGATCGGGTTCGACGACGCCGCCTACGACGAGTCTCCATTTGCGCAGCAAATCGCCCGCCATCTCGGCACCGATCACACCCAGATGATCGTGAGCGAGTCGGACGCACTGTCTATCGTCCCGCGACTCAACAAGATCTACAGCGAACCATTCGCCGACTCGTCACAGATCCCCACCCGCCTCGTGAGCGAATTGGCTCGCCACTCGGTGACCGTGGCTCTCTCAGGTGACGGTGGCGACGAATTCTTCGGGGGCTACACCCGCTATCGGGTCTTTTCATCGATTCAACAAAGACTCCGCTTCGTTCCGCAATTCATCTCCAAAGCGTCGGCCCGTTTGCTTCAGCTGCCAAGC